>CAUYXS010000160.1:0-3335 GCA_963577205.1 Dehalococcoidia bacterium
AAAATAGGGAAGTAATGACTACCCAGACCCAAGTAACCCTTGACGCCCAGCCCCGTGAGGCGCTCGGCAGCAAGAACAAGGCCCTCCGGAGGGCCGGCTTCACCCCAATCCACGTGTACGGCCACGGCGAGGATTCGCTCGCGCTCCAGTCGGCCGCGCATGACCTCGCCGTGGCGGTGCGGCACGTCGGCCGCACCGCGCCCGTAATCGTCCGTGTTGAGGGTGGCGCCGAACACTTCGTCATGGTCCGGGAGATTCAGCGTCACCCGGTTGATGAGCACCTGCTGCACGTCGACTTTATCCGCATCTCACGGACCGAGCGGCTTCGTGTTCGGGTTCCTGTTCACGTTGAGGGCGAAGCGCCCGCAACACGGGCCGAAGGTCTGAGTCTCTCCCATGACCTCCACGAGGTCGAGGTCGCGGCGCTGCCGTTTAGCATACCTAACATCTTCATCGTCAACGTCTCGACGATGGAGGAGCCTGACTCAGTGATCTCCGTCAGCGACCTCGAAATCCCCGCCGGTGTTGAGATGGTGAGCGATCCAGCGCTTGTCATCGTACACATCTCGGCGCAGCGTTCCGGGAGCGCTGGCACGTTGGCTGGTGCCGCAGCGCCTGCCGATGCGAACTCCGCGACCAAGTAGCCAAACGCCTTAGGACGGAAGGCGGGTACCGGTCAGGCCTGGATGCCCTCGTAGGAAGTCGGTGATATCCGCCTCTGTGCGCCCGGCGAGTTTCACTCGTCGCAGGAACAAGACGCCGGTCGCCGTTACGACCCCCACGCCGTCAGCCATGGCTACCACCGTGCCGATAGGCTCCGCATAGCGTTCATCGATCACGCTGGCGTCGACCACCTCCAGCTTCGCGCCGTCAATCGTCGTGTATGCGCCCGGCCATGGGTCGTACGCCCGCACCTGCCGCTCGAGCGCAGCTGCGCTCTTTGCCCAGTCGAGCGCGCCGGTCTCCTTGGTCAGCCGCCGCAAGGGCGGGTCCCCAGCACCTTGCGGCATGGGTCGAAGGTCCCCGCATACATAGGCTAGCGCATGCTCCGCAATCAACTCGGCGCCCAATACGAACAGCCGCTCGGTGAGCTCCGGCGCTCGTTCGTTCCCTCGCAGTGGCACCTCGGCCTGGGCGACGATTGGGCCAGTATCGAGGCCTTCATCCATCGCGATGATAGTCGTGCCCGCCTGCTTGTCCCCGGCGAGGATGGTCGCCTGCACTGGGATTGCTCCACGATGGCGCGGCAATAGCGACGGGTGGAGATTCAGCGCCCCTAAGGGCGCTGCAGCGAGGAATTCCTTGGGCAAGAGCTTGCCGTAGGCTGCCAGGAGAATAAGGTCTGGAGCTAACTCTAGGAGCTCGTCAACGACCGTGGGCCCACGAGCGTTCTCTGGCGTTCGCACATCAAGGCCGCGCTCCAGTGCGTACTGCTTGACCGGCGAGGTGGCGATGGCCCGTCCTCGTCCTGCGGGCCGATCAGGTCCCGCGTAGACACCGACGACAGGCCAGCCCAGGCCCTCGATGGCTTGGAGCGCAGGGATCGCGAAGGCTGGCGTCCCCAAGAAGACAGTCCGCGGCTTTTCCACGCCGCCATCATACCTGGGTTAGCTCTGTCAGGAGGGGCACCGCAGCCAAGGTCGTGGTGGTTTTTCTTCATCGTTTTATGCCCTTGGAGAAACCGACCTGAAACTCCCCTGTTGTCCCTCTTGCGAGCCGAAAACTAACGCATGTTACCTTCTGCCGCGCTGGCCGCTGAAGAGTGCTTGAGCACCCTTCCGGCCACGTGCGGGGTCTGGGGAGTCCTCGCTCTGTTTCTTGAAGCGCGACCATTGATTGGAGTCCGTACCGCATGACGCTCGCTGCTCCTGCCCAGCGTGTCTGGGAAGCCGCGCTGGGACGCCTTCAGGTCCAGGTGCCTCGGCCCACGTACGACACGTGGCTCCGAGGCACTGAAGGGCAGTCGTTAGCCGAAAACATTCTCATTGTATCGGCGCCCTCACCCTTTGTAGCCGAGTGGCTTCAACGGCGTATGCATGGGCTTATGCGCGATGCTGTCACCGCGGTGACAGGTCGCCACACTAATGTCTCGCTTTCCGTCGCTACCGAGGCGGGACCTCCGGTCCCGCTAGCGGTAGCACCAGTCCCCAGCGCCTCACCGCGTACTCCGCGCGAGGTCTCGCCAGCCCCAATGATGCTGAATGCTCGCTACACACTCGATTCCTTCGTGGTGGGCAAAAGCAACCGGCTCGCCTTCGCCGCAGCATCCGCTGTCGCCGAATCGCCTGGCCGCTCCTACAATCCTCTGTTTCTTCACGGGGCCGTGGGTCTGGGTAAGACTCATCTTCTCCATGCCATTGGCCACCAGGCCCTCGCGGCGGGCCATCGTGTTCGCTACGTCACCTGCGAGCAATTCACCAACGAGTTCACCGCCGCCATCCGCGAGCGGCGCACGGCGGAGTTCCAAGCCCGGTACCGCTCTCTTGATGTGCTTCTCGTCGATGACATTCAGTTTCTTTGTGGAAAAGACGGCACCCAAGAGGCTTTTTTCCACACTTTCAACACCTTGCATGGGGCCGACCGGCAGGTCGTCGTTGCGGCCGATCGTCCTGGTGCAGCACTAGGGCCCCTCGATGAGCGCCTGCGCTCGCGGCTGGAATGGGGGCTGGTAGCCGACCTTCAACGCCCTGATTTCGAGACCCGTGTTGCGATTTTGGAGCGCCATTCCGCGCTGGCGCCAGTGCCAGTCCCTGCCGAAGTAATCAGTTACCTCGCTGAGGCCGAGTCCTCGTGCATTCGGCAACTGGAAGGCCTTTTTAATCGAGTGACTGCACTCGCACACTTTTCCGGGACTCCTGTGACTGTCGAATTCGCTCGAGAAACCAACCCCCCTATCGAGCGCCGCCAGCCCGACCCCGCGGATCCTTCCACGACAATTACCAAGGTAGCCACCTACTTTGGGGTTGCTGCTGCTACCTTAGCCGGACCTAGACGCGATCGTGCCATCTCACAGGCACGGCAGGTAGCCATGTTCCTTCTACGCCAACAGGGGCTCCGTGCTGAGCGAATCGGTACGCTTCTAGGTGGCCGGGATCGAACCACCGTCGCGTATGCACTCGACCGCATTCAGCAGCGGCTGCTGAATGACGATGCGTTCCGGGCAACCCTCGATGAGCTAAGCCAACCACTTAGCTCATAAGTAGAGTTCACAAACTCATCATCCCAACACAGCCTTTCCTCTTCGGTTAGCACCCACTCACCTGCTCCATCCTTATGTTCAACAATTTCTCTCCACAAAATAGTTCTCGGTTATGGTTATTCTTAGGTCTTCCTTA
>CAUYXS010000161.1:0-3286 GCA_963577205.1 Dehalococcoidia bacterium
TCCAACTCGGCCATGATGTCGGCCCCTGGCTTGTAGATGGCCGGCGGCGCGCCGGAATCCTGAGCCCCAGCTGTGAAGCTGGCCGCCGCAATCAAGAATATGGCTACGACAACATTGCGCATGTGTGACCTCCTGAACGTGTTTCTCCGACCTCGCTCCGGTGTTGACCGGCTCCGCCCTTCCCGTCGGAGCGACGTCGAAGGAATTGGGCAAACCGATCGGCTTCCGGAAACGGGAGCGGGCGAACCATGACCTCGTCGATGACACTGTAGACTGCGGTCGTCGCCGCGATGCCGAGCGCCATCGTGCCGATCACGAGCACCGAGAACCTGGGGTTCTTGGCGAGTGCCCGCACGGCATACCGCAGGTCGGAACGTAAGGTGTCAATCACGGCGGCTCCAGAGAGGGTTGCGTGCGCGGCATGTTACCCCGTCGACGAGTGTCCGGAAACCGAGGGATAGGTCACGAGCGTGACCGATTGCGTCATGACCGGGATGCCCCGAGATAGGTGGATATGAGCGAACGGTTGCCGTTAGTCACCTGGCGGCTGCTTGGGCTGGAACTGGCCCTGGACGAATCGGAGCAACAGCTGCGCGAGCACGCGGCGCAGCTCATGGGTCTCGACGTTGAGGAGTTGCGGGGCTTTCGCATCGTTCGCAAAGCGCTGGACATGCGCCAGCGCGGCGGGGCCAGGCGGCTACGTTTCGTGTGCCACGTGGACGTCGTGATGGAGGCTGGGCGTCGCACGGGTGCGTTGGCGCGGGCCGAGAAGGCGGGTCGGGCGCGACTGGCTCCGCAGGTGGGATCGATCGATGTGCTCGGTCGCCGTCGCGGCGACGCGTCGCGAGTCGTCGTCGTCGGCGCTGGACCGGCGGGGCTGTTCGCCGCGCTCGTGCTCGCCCGCAACGGTGCGCAGGTGACATTACTCGAGCGGGGCCCGGCGGTGCGTGAGCGGAGCCGCGCGGTGGCCCGGTTCCACCGCTCGCGCGAGGTCGACCCGGAGCGCAACCTGCTCTTTGGCGAAGGGGGGGCGGGGACCTATTCGGACGGCAAGATCTATACGCGGGTGGATGATCCGCTTGAGGTGCCGCTGCTTGAGGAACTCATCGCGTGCGGCGCCCCTGCCGCCATCGCGTACGACAGTCTGGCCCATATTGGTACCGACCGGTTGCACCGCATCTTGCCCGTGTTCAGACGACGGCTCGAGGCGCTCGGCGTCGTCTTCCGGTTCGACACGAGGGTCGAGTCGCTCATACTCGGCAAGGGCCAGGTGACGGCGGTCGCGACCAACGCCGGTGAGGTCCGGTGCGACGCGCTGGTGCTCGCCGTGGGGCACAGCGCGCGCGATACGTGGGCCCGGTTGGCGGACCAGGGTGTGCCGTTCGAGCCAAAGCCGTTCCAACTCGGTCTGCGCATCGAGCATCCCCAGGAGCTGATCGATCGCGGTCGTTATGGCGCAGCCGCGGTGCAACTCGGGGCAGCCAGCTACAACCTGCTGTGCAAGGCCGGTGACGGTCTTCCGGCCGGCTACTCATTCTGCATGTGCCCTGGTGGCCGCATCGTGGCGTCCATCAACGAGCCTGGGCTGCTTTGCACCAATGGCATGAGTAACTCCAGGCACTCGTCTCCCTGGGCCAGCGCCGCGGTGGTCACCACGCTTGGCCCGCGCGAGTTTGGCCACGGTGCCTTTGACGGCGTGGCGTTCCAACGCACGCTTGAGCAGCGTTTTTTTGAGGCCGGAGGGAGTGACTACACAGCGCCGGCTCAGACGGCCGCGGACTTCTTGGCCGGCCGCGACCGGCCGTCGGCGAAGGCCGGCGCCGCGCGGCGCTCGACGTGGCCTTTCGGCATTGTCCCCGGGCGCCTCGACCAGCTCCTGCCCGAACTGGCCAGACGGGCCATCGCGCGCGCCCTGATCTCTTTTGAGCGGCGCCTCCCTGGCTTCGCGAGCGACGCCGGGTTGCTGGTCGGCCTTGAGTCGCGCAGCTCTGGCCCGGTTCGTATTCCCCGTGACCGCGTCACCTATCGCGCGACTGGCTTCACGAACCTGTACCCGGTGGGCGAGGGGGCGGGGTATGCGGGGGGCATTATGAGCGCCGCCTTGGATGGAGCGAACGCCGCCCAGGCGTTGATCAGGTCAGAGTGAGGCGCCTGTGGCAGCCAAGACGGCCCGTCACGCGGGAGCGAGCATCAACTGCTCCGCCGTGATCTGGAGCGAGCGCAGCCGGGCGCCGTGATCGAAGATGTGGGCCGTGATCATGACCTCGTCCACACCTGTCTGTTCGACGAATTCGGCGACGCCCGTGCCTATCGCGCCGGGGCCACCCACCACGGAGCATGATTGCATTTGATCCAGCATCTGACGTTCAGCCGCCGACAGGCCTTCCTCGAAGTCAGGGACTGGAGGGGGGAGCGGGCAGGGGGCGCCACGCCGCAACTGCAAGATCGACTGCTGCACCGAGGTACGCAGGAACCTGGCCTCTTCTGCGGTCTCGGCCGCGAAGACGTTGAGCCCGGCCATTGCATACGGTTCGGCCAATTGGGCCGACGGTATGAACTGCGAGCGATAGGTCTCGAGGGCCTGCATGAGTGCGGCGGGCGCAAAGTGTGAGGCGAACGCGTAAGGGAGACCCAACGCCGCCGCCAGCTGGGCTCCAAACAAGCTGGAACCGAGAATCCAGATAGGCACCTCGAGGCCGGCACCCGGCACGGCACGCACGCGTTGCCCAGGCTCCACCGTGGCGAAGTAGCGTTGGAGTTCGACGACATCGCGCGGAAACGCGTTGACGTCGCTATCCAGCGTGCGCCGCAGCGCCTGACTGGTCTGCTGATCAGTACCCGGTGCGCGTCCCAGGCCGAGGTCAATACGTCCCGGGAACAACGTCGCCAACGTGCCGAACTGCTCCGCGATCACGAGGGGCGCGTGGTTCGGCAGCATGATGCCGCCCGCTCCCACCCGAATTGTCGACGTGGCGGCCGCGACGTGACCAATGACCACCGCGGTGGCGGCGCTGGCGATCCCGGGCATGTTGTGGTGCTCGGCGAGCCAGAAGCGCCGATATCCGCATTGCTCGGCGTGCCGAGCCAGATCCGCGGAGTTGCGCAAGGCGACCGCGGCGTCACCCCCTTCGGGGATGGGAGACAGATCGAGCACGGAGAAAGCGGCCATTGACGCTATGGTACCGCGCCCGCTCGTTCCGGGCGCGTTCCGGGCACGAACGGCTGGTCGTGTTTGACGAAGAGACCGGGGCCCACCTGTGGGAACAAGAGTGGCCGTCGACCTACC
>CAUYXS010000162.1:0-3270 GCA_963577205.1 Dehalococcoidia bacterium
CCACTATCACGATATCGGCCCTTCGGCCGGGCTCAGGACAGGGTCTAGCGATCCGATCATCTTCCTGCACACCTACGGTCCCGGCAGCACGGCATGGCTGACGTGGCACAAGGTCATCGGCGAGTTCTCGAAGCACTTCCGCTGCGTGCTCATGGACATGGTGAACTACGGTAAGAGCGGCCCTGAGGTCTACAACGAGCCCGGTCACTCGGTGCAGTCGAGGGCGGCGCGCGCCCTGATGGACCACCTCGGCATCCCGCGAGCGATGTACGTCGGCAACTCGATGGGTGGTACGACATGCCTGGTACAGGCCATAGAAGCGCCGGAGCGCGTCAGCAAGATCGTGCTCGGTGGCTCGCACGCCTCGACCGGCGGTGACCCCTACATCATTGCCAACTTCCCGTCAGAGGGCAGTAAGGCGACGCAGGAGACCTACGCCGATCCATCGCGGGAGCAGTTCATACGCTACCTGAAGGCGCACCTGTACGACGAGGCGATGGCCACGGACCCGGAGCTGGTCGACTACGTCTACAGCACGTGGACGAACGCCAAAGCTCACCAGGAGGCGCAGGGCAAGTCGATCAGCGTCTCCCACAGCAACCTCGGGCTGCTCCCGGGCATTAAGGTGCCTGTGCGGATCGTCCACGGACGCTTTGACCGCATGGTGACCGTGGAGCAGGCGCTGATGCTCATGGGCTATATGCCGCAGGCTGATTTGGTGATCCTGAACCGGGTAGGGCACTGGGCGCCGTACGAGCGCCCAGATGAATACGTGTCGCAGGTGCTGCCCTTCCTGCTCGCAGAGTAGGCAGGGCTTGGCACGAGCAACGAGACAGCGATTCGTGGCAGTTTCGGACTCAGCCGAGGGCAACTGACCGCCCAGCGGGCATGAGGTCTAGGTAACCCGATCGCCGTGAATGAACTGGGTCACCGCGGAGTTGAACAACTCCGGCTTCTCCCAGTGCGCCCACCAGCCCGTCTCTGGCATTAGCTTGAACTGCGCGCCGGGGATGATCGATGCGACGCGCTCGCCGGCGTCTGGCCCCAGGCCGCTGTTGCCGTCGCACCACAGGACGAGGACTGGCAGGTTGATCTTGGCGATCTCCTCCTCGCTGTAGTTGTAGCCAACCGAGTTCTGTCGGGTGTAGTACTTGCGCTGCCCGTCGTTCGTCGACGGCCGCGAGTAGTGCGCCAGCCGGATGTCGACCAGCTCGTCGGTGACGCGCTCCGGGTGTTGATTGTGCATCACCATGAGTAAGCGGGCGCGGATGCCTTCCCATGTTGGGTTGTCCAGCAGCTGAATGGTTCGCTCACCCATGGTCATCCCTCCGACCGGAGGCAGCGGCGGGGCGTACGTCCCCTTTTTGAGGTTGACGGCGATGCCGGACTCGAAGATGACGCCTTTGAGGCGCTCGGGGTGGGTCATCACCAACGGTGTGATGCCGGAGCCGCCCCCCGCCTCGCCGTGCAACCACACTTTGTCGAGCGCCAGGGCGTCCATGACGTCGAGCACCTGGTCGGACACCAGCGCGTTGAAATCGTCGACGACGTCCGGCACGGTCGAGAAGCCGTGGCACACCATTTCCATGCCGATGACGTGGAAGTGCTGGGCCAGGGGCATGACGTTGTAGGCGAAGGTCTCAAGGTGCCCGCCGCCTCCGTGCGCCATGATTAGCGTCTCGGGGTTTTCCTCGCCCGCTTCGACGATGCGCGTGCGGTATTTTTTGCCCTGGACGAACTTGACCTCCGCGCCGAGCAGCGCGGTCCAGATGCTCTGCGGCATGACGAGACCTCCTAGCCGGGGTTCTGTGGCGATAGCTAGGCCCTGGCCCCGTCGTTGAACCGGGCCAGGGCCCTAGCCGAAAACAATCGTTAGTTGGGTTCGTTCTTGACCCAGTCAATGACCAGGCGGTTGAACGCGTCGCGGCCCTCGTACTGCACCCAGTGGCCGCAGTGCGGAAACACATGCAAGTGAGAGTCGGGGATACGGAAATTGAGCTGCCATGCGAAGTCGAGCGGGACGATGCGGTCGTCCCGGCCCCAAAGGATCAGCGTCTTCGCCTTGATCTTGCCGAGGTCTGGCGTCAGGTCGACCATGCCGCCCGTCGAATTACGCCGGGCCGCCTGCTTCTTCTCGTTCGTCGCTGAGGCGACGCGTTGCTCCAGTAACTCATCGGTCACGAACGACGGATCGTCCACGAAGACCTTGATCATGGCGTGCATGGTTTCCTTTGTGGGATTGTCGAACGCCTCCATCAGCCTGCGCAGACCTTCGGTAGGCATGGGCTGAGTGAAGCTCGCGCTGCCAGTCGGTGCGCCCATGACCATGAGCTTGCCAATGCTATCGGGGTAGTCGATGGCGAATTTCATCGCCGTCATCCCGCCGAGGGAGTTGCCCAGAATGTGGACCTTCTCCAGGCCGAGGGCGTCGATGAAGTTCTTGATGGTCCGCGCATAGTACGTGCCGGTGGGCTCGTGTATCTCCGGGGCGTCGCTCTTGCCGTACTGAGGCAGGTCGATGAGCAGAACTCGGAAGTGCTCCGTGAGGGCAGGCAGATTTTGCTGGAAGTTACTCCAGCCGCCGGCGCCGGGACCGCCACCGTGGATGGCCACTAGCGGCTCGCCGGTGCCAGCTTCGTTGTAGTGCAGCCGGATGCCGCCAGCCTCGACGTAGTTGCTCGTGCTTGCTTCGGTCAATTGATCCGCCGTTGCCATGTTCGCCTCCTCCTCGTATCGATGAGGGCAGGCTAGTCGCACGTGGTTGCGTGGTCAACTGAGCCATGGTTAGCGTGGGTCGACGGGTGCGTTCATCCTGTAACTTTGAAATCAAACGATTGGATTTCCGAACCAAAAACAATAAGGCAACGCATCGGAGACACGGTTGCTCCGGTGCGTTGCCTAAGGCATGTGCTGGTTCCTAGGTGGCTGGGGGTCTGGGTTATTTGAACTTAAGCTGATTCCTAGTTGCGGCCTACCTTTCGTCTTTCAAGTACAAAATACCATTTAGAGTGACACCGATCACGCGCGTGATCGTGATTGGGACGAGGACCATAAGCCCACCTAATGAATAGCCCTCAGCGTTCGCATACAGCACCGATGAGACAACCATAGCCAGCATGGTGGCGCCAAACAACGCAGGCATACAAGCTCGTTGGACGTCTGAGGTCAGGAGTGCGAGACCGGCCGCAATCACACTTATTCCAGCAAGCAAGAATGAAATCATATGGCGTTTCGTAATATACGTCGTGCCCGAGCACATTTTCTTTGCCA
>CAUYXS010000163.1:0-3262 GCA_963577205.1 Dehalococcoidia bacterium
GATATGAATTCTTGTAAAAATCAGTATCCTCTATGAACGACAAGTCCGTTGAACCACCATTGTCAATGAAGTAAGCAGCGGGCCTGCCTTCTTCCCCGGCAATCAACTCAGGTGTAGTGTTGATACTTAAGTCCATCAGTGTATTTTCTGTAAGAATAAATTCTGTGTACAACCCAGGGCGGACACATTCACTCTGAGCCCATTTCCTTTCCCCGTGCTTTTCTTGCTCGTAATAACACACTACCCCTATGGTTATATAAGCAATCTTGTCATCAAGTACTTCTACCAAGCCTTCTGTTTTATCAGGGGATTGGAAATTCCCGTAATCAATAATCTTTAATTCGAAACCTGAAGTCTTAAAGATTGATTCTTCCTTAAACAAATATTCACTTAACTGATGCATGATTATCTTGGATTTACCAATGATTGTTTGTGCAGTAAGCAAAGGCTGCGGAGTAAGCTTAGGAATAGAGGTTAGTGTTTCAGTGGCAGCTGCCGTAGGTACAGCGGCATCAATATCCCTCACTTGATTAGCTTCGGCGCTACAGCCAGCGAGTAAGAATATGGCTGCTGCAATCAACGAAATACAAAACCTGGACCGTATTAACTTCATGAGCGAACTATAAAACCTACAGGCAAATCTTCACTCCAAGAAAGAGCAACGAAAGGCATTAGCAGGCCCTCCGGCACCCTCAGAATCCCAGCCTTTACCATTTCCAACTAAGGCGTGTCAGCAGATGAGACGATAGAGGTACGCCTAGCATGGCTCACGCATTAACAGTTGACGCAGTTCCGGGGCGGTTGACCGTCGAGCACGTCGCGCACGGTCAGCGCAGCCTTAGTGCGCATCTCGTGGTACGACTGCTCGTTGTAAAAAGCGGCATGGGGCGTCACCAGCAGCCGGTCCTTGATCCACGGCTCTCCGTCGCGCCACGCCTGTATCAGCGATGGCACGGGGCTAGGAGGTTCGGTCGGCAGCACGTCCAGCCCCGCTAGCGCCACGCGCCCGTCGCGCATGGCAGTCTCCAATGCGTCGATGTCCAGTACGCCGCCACGCGACGTGTTTACCAGGACCATGCCCGGCTTGACCTGTGCGAAAAAGCCGAGGCCGGCCAGGTTCCGCGTCTCAGGGCTGAGCGGCGTGTGCAGGCTGACAATGTCCGACGCGCCTAGCAACTCACCTAACGTCCGTACCCGCTCCACGCCCAGCGCTTTCTCCTGGCCTGCCGGCACGTAGGGGTCATAGACCAGCACGCGCAGACCAAATGCCTTCGCGCGCAGCGCAACCCCAGTGCCGATTCGCCCGAAGCCGACAATGCCAAGAGTCTGGCCCGTGAGCCTGCTGAGCGGGCCGGCGACGGAGTAGGCCCATCCTTCGTTCCCGGCGCGCACCAGATCATTGAAGACTGGTATGCCTCGGCGCAGCGCCAGCATCAACCCCATGGCGTGGTCCGCTACGTCGTTGGTCCCGTAGTCGGGGACGTTGCAGACCGGTATGCCATACTCACGTGCCGCGATGACATCAACGATGTCGAAGCCGACACCGATGCGCACGATGACCTGGCAGCGCTCCATCTGGCCGAGTGCCTGGTCGGGGATCGGCGTACGCCAAACCAATAGCGCGTCGCCGTCCTTTGCCTGGCGTCCGATCTCGACCGGGTCGCGTGAGCGGATCACGCGCAGATCCACATCGTCGCCGAGGACCGCCGCCTCAACGCTGATATCGTCCTTGTCGCCGTGCTGAGTGATGTAAACGGTGTACTTGGCCATAAGTGCGGCGCCCGTCTCCTTCTGTCGTGGTAGGCTCGCCCGCGTATTTTACTCGTGTTGGCGCGGTCAAGTGAGGGCAACATGTTTGGCAAGCGGACGAAAGGCATCCTGTTGGCGCTGACGGTCTGCGACGATCCGTCCCAAGAGGCTGGATTCGTCGAGTGGTACGAGAAGCACCTCGACGACATGCTTGCGACCGGCCTTTGCCAGCGAGCATCGCTCTACGACCTAGTGACCCCCGGCACCTGTGAGCCGTACTTGGCCATCTACGAGACCGATGACCCCGCGCGGATGGCACGGGATCTTGTGCCGTCGATCGCCCAGCAAGCCAAGGATGGGCTCATCCACCCGGCGGCGCGCGCCCTCCACCGCATCGTCATGGAGACCATGGAGCCGGGCATCTACCCTTTTCCCGGCAAGGATCTGGCTTGCCCAACCGGGCTCTTGCTCATGGCGAACAACCCGAAAACTCCCGGCACCGACGATGCCTTCAACGCCTGGTATGACAACGTCCATCGTCTGGATATCGAGGCGACGGGCATCTACACGACGATGAACCGATTCAGGGCCGTCGAAGTGGGCGGTGACGGCGTGCGCTACGCCAACCTGTACGAGACGGCGCTGGACGATGTCTCGGTGGCGCTGACTGGACTCGATGATTTTCGGCCGAAGTGGGCCGAGGCCGGCACTCTCTACGCGGACCGAGTGAACACGCTGCGTGGTGCATACCGCCTGCACAAGTCCGTCTCGACAGGCTAGCTGCCCTTCTCGCCGGAGCGCGTGGACGCATCCTGCCGGGCCGCCAACACGCGGCTGATGGCCTCGTAGCGGCTTCCCAGCGCAAGCTTGCTGTATATCCGGTTGATGTGATTCTTGACTGTCTTCGGCTCGATGACGAGCGTCTCGGCGATCTGCGGGTTGCTGTAGCCTCGGATGATCAGCGTCAGCACCTCGCGCTCCCGCCGTGTGAGCGCCGCCAACGCCTCCGCCGGGAGATCGATGGGGCTCGGCGCGCCTCTGTTCTCCGCGACCGCCCGCTGGCGGTAAACCTCGCGGACCGCCGCGCCGACTAGCATGCCAAGTAGGACGATGAGCACTGCCCAGAAAGCGAACAGGCGCGGACTGAAGCCATCGGCGCCGGCCTTCGCCGCCTGGGCGGCCATCGCCCCCGCCAGCCCTCCCGCCAACGCTAGCGAGAGCACGAAACCCTTGACAGGCGTGTAGCGGACGGCGACCTCGGCGACGACAATGGCCAGCAGCGCATTCACCGAGGGCGCCAGGTCATTCTCGGCTAGCGCGACGACAGTGAGCACCACGCCCGCGTCCAACAGCACAGCACTCATTCCGAGCACCCGCTGTCCCCGCAGCGTGCCGATACGGCGGTTCGCTGCCCACACAACGGCGTTGCCAATCGCCAGCGCGCCCACCAGCGCGACGGACGCGGGTGGCCCGAGCCCGCCAAGCGGGGCGAGCAGCGCCACGCCCAGCACGC
>CAUYXS010000164.1:0-3261 GCA_963577205.1 Dehalococcoidia bacterium
GCGAGACCGCCGAGTACGAAGCGGCCATGAACGAACTCGCGTTTCTGGAGGGCCGGGTTCAGGAGCTCGAGGCGATGATCCAGAACGCAGTTATCATCCCCAACCACAAGACTGCCAAGGGCCGGTCCACAATCGTAGGGATGGGGTCCATCGTCAAGGTCGAGTCTGCGCAGGCGAAGCGGCCGACAACCTACACCATCGTCGGCAGCGCGGAAGCGTCGCCCTCGGATGGGCGCATTTCCAACGAATCGCCGATCGGCAAGGCGCTCATCGGCAAGAAGGTCGGCGACGAGGTCGAGTTCGCCGTCCCCGCCGGCAAGCAACGGCTCAAAGTTCTCCAGGTCCGGTAGCCATCCCTCTGGTCAGCGTCGAGCGGCCGGCACTACCGCCCCTTCGGTGGTTCCTCCGCGGAGGCTCGCTGGCCCGAACCACAGGCCCTCAATGGCAACGCCATGACACAGCGTGGTGACGAACTCCTCCACAGCCGCCAAGTAAAACTGGCGGCGCTGCGTGCGCGCGGCGTCGATCCTTACCCACCCGACTTCCGCCGGCGGCATACGACCTCGCAAGCCGTCGCCAAGTTCGAGGCAGCCGAGGCCAAAGGAGAGGAGCGGGGGCCGACGACAGCAGTCGCCGGACGGATCATCCGCCTACGCGACATGGGCCGCGCATCTTTCGTGGATGTGGAGGACAGCAGCGGCCGGATTCAACTGTTCTTGCGGGCGAACGCGCTGGGTGCTGGCTACCAACTGCTGGAACAGCTCGACCTCGGCGACTTCGTCGGTGCCCGCGGCACGCTCATCCGGACCCGCATGGGCGAGGTTTCCGTTGAGGTGTCGCGCGTCCAAGTCCTAGCCAAGGCCATACGGCCTCCGCCGGACGACTACTACGGGCTCCACGACCAGGAGACGCGCTACCGTCAGCGCTACTTGGATCTCATCGCAAACCGTCCGGTACACGAAGTCATGCGTGCGCGCAGCCGCATCGTGTCAGCCCTGCGCCGCTACTTCGACTCCAAGGGGTTTGTCGAGGTGGAGACGCCCGTGCTGGTGGCCGTCCCCGCGGGTGCTATGGCCGAGCCCTTCGTGACACAGCATCACGCGCTGGACCGGCGCCTGTACTTGCGCATCGCGACGGAGCTCAACCTCAAACGGCTCATCGTGGGCGGCATGGACAAGGTCTACGAGATCGGTCGCGTCTTCCGGAACGAGGGCATCGACCGCGACCACAACCCGGAGTTCACGCTGCTTGAAAGCTACGAAGCCTACGCCGACTACCGGACAGTCATGCGCACCGTCGAGGCTCTAGTCCCTTTCGTCGCGAAGCGAGCGCTGGGTACCACGAGCGTCGAATTCGGCGGTACCACCATCGAGCTCAAAGGGCCATGGCCGCGAGTCTCGCTACGTGATGCTCTTCGAGAGCACGCAGGCTTTGACCTCGACGAGCACCCGACGGCGGAGTCGATGGCAGGAGTTCTCGCGGCGAGGAACGTCGTCGCGACCTACGCCGAGAGCCGCGGCCGCCTCATCGACAAGGCGCTAGCAACCTTCGTCGAGCCCAAGCTCATCCAGCCGACGTTCCTCGTCGACTACCCCACCGAGATGTCGCCTCTGGCCAAGGCGAAAACCAGCGACCCGCGCTACACGGAGCGCTTCGAGGCATTCGCTGGCGGCATGGAGATCGCCAACGCCTTCAGCGAGCTCAACGACCCTGTCGTCCAGCGCGAGCGCCTTGAGGAGCAGGAGGAGCTGCGCCGCCAGTACCAGGGCGAGGAACTCGACCGAATCGATGACGACTACATCGTCGCCCTAGAGCACGGCATGCCGCCAACCGGCGGGCTCGGCATCGGCGTCGACCGATTGGTCATGCTGCTCTTGGGCCAGCACTCCATCCGGGACGTCGTGCTATTTCCTCAAGTCCGGTCCATCGAGGAATAGGGGCCGCAATGATCGACATCGACCTTGTCCGGCGACGACCTAGCGACCTGCGGCGCGCACTCGAACGCCGCGGCGAAGACCCGGCCGTCGTCGACGAGTTGGCCCGGCTCGACGACCAGCGTCGGGGGTTGGTGGCGGGAGCAGACCAGCTGCGCGAGCACCGCAACGAGGCCAGCAAAGCCATCGGCATGATCATCAAGCAGGGCGGTGACGCCGACGCAGCGCGTGAGGACGTACGACGCCTTAGCGAGCGCCTCAAGGAGATCGAAGACGAGGAGCGCGGCGCTGGTGAGGCTCTACGCTCCCTGCTCCTGACCGTCCCCAACCCACCGAACGCCGACGTGCCCGACGGCAAGGACGAAACGGCGAATATCATCCTTCGCCAGGAAGGCGAGCCGCGGACATTGGACTTTGAGGCGAGGGCGCACTGGGACCTCGCCCAAAGCCTGGGCATCGTGGACATGGAGCGCGGCGCGAAGCTCTCCGGCTCGCGCTTCTACGTCTTCGGCGAGATGGGCGCTCGGCTTCAGCGCGCCCTCGTGCAGTGGATGCTCGACTTGCACCGCACCGAGCACGGCTACCACGAAGTGGGCGTGCCTCTCCTGGTGCGGGCCGAGGTCATGGAGGGCGCCGGAAATTTGCCCAAGTTCGCCGACAATCTCTACCACGACGGCGAGGACGACCTTTGGCTGATCCCCACGGCCGAGGTGCCGCTGACGGGCCTCCACCGCGACGAGATACTGGAGCCGGGGACGCTGCCCTTGCGCTACATGGCCCACTCCCCGTGCTTCCGACGGGAGAAGACCGCTGGCGGACGCGACACGCGGGGCATTAAGCGCGTCCACCAGTTCGAGAAAGTCGAGATGTACCAATTGACGGCGCCTGAGGACTCCGCCGCGACGCTGGATGCGCTAGTCGGCCACGCCGAGGAGGTCTGCCGGCGCCTGGGCATCGCCCATCGCGTGCTCCAACTCTGTACCGGCGACCTCGGCTTTCAGTCCGCGAAGAGCTTCGACATCGAGATGTGGTCGCCTGGCTCGCAGGAGTGGCTGGAGGTCAGCACCTGCTCAACGTGCGGCGACTTCCAGGCTCGCCGCGCGTCGATCCGCTTCCGGCGCGAGGCCGGCTCACGGCCAGAGCCGGTGCACACACTCAACGGGTCGGGCCTGGCACTACCGCGCGTCATGATCGCCATCATCGAGAACTACCAACGCCCTGACGGTTCCGTTAGGGTCCCCGACGTGCTGGTCCCCTATCTGGGGCAAACGGTGCTGGAGCCGGTGAGCTAGGTGACGGAGCAGAACGGGCAGTCGCCGCGAATGCA
>CAUYXS010000165.1:0-3238 GCA_963577205.1 Dehalococcoidia bacterium
CAAGCACGCGGCCGTGGGCAAGCACCAGTGGGAACCGTTCATTGTCGTGGCTGGGGCGCTGGCGCCACTCCGCCTCAGCAAGGCGGGCTTGCCCTTGCGGGAAGCCATCGGCATACAAATGCTTGGTTCCGCGGTCCTCCGGGCTCACGCAGGGCCACTGGAGCCCCATGGCGACTCGGTTCGAGTAGAGGACCTGCGTCGGTAGCGGATTGTCGTTGCTGGGCTTGAGTGTCTGCTTGGCCTCGTCCAGCAGGCGCTGGTAAGAGACGCCTGCGTACTGTGGCACGACGCGCGCGATTTCGTCGAGCACCGCCTCGGGGCCGGCGTGGTCGAACCCGGCCACGCCCATGCCGGCGGCAAGTGCGGCCAGCAGGTCGAGGTCGGACTTCGCCTGACCGACGTCCTTGGGCATCACCTGCCGCAGCGGCTGTACGCGGCGTTCCATGTTCGTGAATGTGCCGCGCTTTTCCGCGAAGGTCATGGCTGGGAGGACCACGTCCGCCTGCTGCCCTGTGGGCGAGAGGAACGCGTCGCTGACGACCAAAAAGTCCAAGCGCTCGAAGGCGGCCTGGGTATCACCCAATGTCCCGTCTTCGTAGTGGACGTGATCCCCGAGGACGAGCATGGCCTTGACCTGGCCTTCCCGCGCCGCGGCGAAGCTTTCCCGCACGCGCAAGCCGGGGGCATCGGGCACCGGGGCACCCCAGGCCTTGGCGATAGCGGCGCGGTCGGCTTCGTCAGATACATGGCGCTGGCCAGGCAGCATACGCGCCTCGACGCCCATGTCCAGCTGTCCCTGATCGTTAGCGCCGTGCCGTAGGGGCAGGACGCCAGTGCTGGGACGGCCAACGTTGCCGGTGACCAGCGCCAAGTCGGCGATGAGGTGCGTCGTGATGCGGCGGGTGCCGCCCACGGTGTTATCCAGCGCGTAAATCGTCGTGGCCGTCGCAGCCTCGGCGTAGGTACGCGCTGCCTCTCGGATGCGCGCGGCGGGGATACCCGTCTCGCGCTCAACCGCATCGAGGGTAAACGGCGCCAACGACGCCGCCATCTCGTCGTAGCCTTCGCAGCGCTCGGCGACGTAGTCCCGGTCAACTAAGCCCTCATCGACGATCACCTTTAGCATCCCTCCTACCACCGCAAGGTCGGTGCCAGGGTACGGGCGTAACCACACATGGGCGAAGCGAGTGAGCTCCACCTCCCGCGCGTCGATGACAATGAGCTGCTGTGTGCCGGCCCGTACCGCCTGCTTGATGGGCACGGCCAGCACGTTCTGCTCCTCGGTAACGTTCGCGCTGACGACTAGGACGCAGGCAGAGCGGCCGGTGTCTTGGATGTTCGCAGTGCCGGCGTAGTAGCCGAAGACATCGTGCAGGCCTTCCATGATGCCCGGTCGATCGTAGGACGCAACGTCCACGTTGTTGGAGTCCATGGCCAGGCGGGCGAACTTCTGGGCTAGGTAGAGCTCCTCGTTAGTGTTCCGGGGCGATGCAACCAGCGCGAACTCCGCGCCTTTGTGCGCCGACAGGCCGGCCGTCGCAGCGGCAATCGCCTCGTCCCAGCTCGCAAGCTCCAGCACGCCGTGACGCCGCACGAGCGGCTCTTTGAGGCGCTGGCGGTCGTTGACGTACTCGAAGCCAAACTTACCCTTGAAGCATGCGTTGCCAAGATTCGCAGGACCGTTCAGCTCCGCGACTGCACGGATAATCTTGTCGAAGCGGTTGGTCTCGTAAGTGATCTGGCAGCCCACGGGGCACTCGGCGCACACGGTCTGTTCGTACTGCTGCGCGCGGTCCCATTTGTGGTTGGTCTCCACCAGCGCGCCTACCGGACAGACGTCAATGCAGAGCCCGCAGAACTCGCAGCCCGACTCCAGCAGCGACTCGCCCATGGAGGTGCCGACCAGCACTTGGCCTGCCCGCTCGGTGAGCGTCAGCGCGGAGTCACCACGGACCTCCTCGCACGCACGCACGCATCGTGCGCACACGATGCACAGGTTGTAATCGCGGTCGTAGAACGGGTCCTTGGTCTCGACCTGGAGCTCGCGGTACTGGAAGGTGAGCGGAGACACCAGCGGCTGCGGGTGAAAGCGGGTCGTGTCCTTCAATTCGCATCGCTCGTTCTTGGGGCAGGTGACGCAGCGGTCGGTGACATCAACGTGACGCAGGCAGATATCCTGCGGCCCGCAGAGGTCGATCCGGTGGCATGTCAAGCAGCCGTTCGGATGCTCGGAGAGCAGCAGGTCGAGGATAGTGTTGCGCACGCCGACGGCCTGCTCGCCAATCGTGTTCACGACCATTCCATCGCGGACCGGGAGCGTGCAGGCCGCGGGTGTCCCCGGCGCGCCCTCCACCTCGACGACGCACATGCGACAAGCGCCGTACGGCTTCATGCCGGGGTGGTAGCAAAGGTATGGGATGTAGATCCCGGCCTCGTTCGCCGCCTGGACCAACATTTTACCGGGCTCGGTCTGCACCTCTTGCCCGTTTATGCTGATGGTGATGGTCTGCTGTCCGGTGATGGTCATTCTGTCCTCATCCTCGCGCCACCGGCTCTACGCTGTAGGTGAAGCCTTCCTTGACTGTCGCGGTGGGTGTCTCGCCAGCCGCTTGGGCGCCGCGGCGCGTGTGGGTAGGACCAACGAAGGGGCCGATGGCCAGCGTACCTCGGCCAGCCATTTGCGCCTCAAACTCGTCCTCGAAGGCCTTGAGGGCCGACGACACAGGGTTGAACCCAAGCTGGCCATGGCCGCACAGTGACCCGACCCGCATGTTCTGGCCGACGCGCTCCATCAACGCCAAGTCGCCCGGACGCGAAGCGCCGGCGCAGGCGCGGTCCATGATCTCCAGCAGGTGGCTGGTGCCCAACCTGCACGGGAAGCATTTGCCGCATGACTCCATCTGGTCGAAGGCCACCAGCACGCGGGTCAGGTCGACTGCGGAGGTGTCTTCGTTGCAGACGATAAGGCCACCAGCGCCGAACATCGCGCCCGCCGCTGACATAACGTCAAAGTCCAGCACTATGTCCAGCAGGTCGCCCGGCAGCAGTCCACCCAACGGCCCGCCGGTCTGGAGAAACTTCACGCGCTTGCCGTCCGGTTCGCCGCCGCCCAGCTCCTCGACCAACTGGCGGATGGTCAGCCCGAAGGGTACTTCCACCAGGCCTTTGTACTTCACGTGCCCGGACAGGCATGCAATAGCGGTGCCGGAGCTCTTCTCGGTACCGATCGCGGTGAACC
>CAUYXS010000166.1:0-3237 GCA_963577205.1 Dehalococcoidia bacterium
CCTGGACGCGATCACGCGCGCCGGTGTCCCCCTCAAAGGGACTATCGTCGCCGGGTTCGCCGGCGGAGGAATGCCGGTGAAGGCGCCGCCCAACAGTCCGACGGAGAACGCAGGCCTTGGCAGCGGCGTCTCCTACATGCTGAATCACGGCGTGAGCGCCGACTTTGGCATCATCTCCAAGCCTGGCTACGCCGTGGCGTGGGAAGAGGTCGGCCTCTGTTGGTTCAAGGTCACCGTCGGACGGGGTTACATAGGCTACGCTGGCCGACCCCACGACGTGCCGGAGTACAAGAACACGATCCTCGAGGCGGCGAAGGTGACGCTGGAGCTCGAGGAGTGGCTCCAGGAGTACAGCAAGGCGAACACGTCAGGCCTCTGCACTCCCTGGGGTGCCGTTTCGGTCGTGCGCGGCGGTTGGCCCCACAAGCCATCGTTCCCACCGGCCGCAACCGAGCTGCTAATGGATGTCCGCGTGAACCCACGCAGCTCGACCGCAGACGTCAAGGAGCAGTTCGCGAGAGCCATCGAGGACATCCAGGCACGTCATCCCGAAATGCACCTCGAATGGGAAATGTTTGGCTCCTACCCTGGCGCTTCGACTGACCCCGAGCATTGGGTGATCCAGTCGGCGATGCGTGGATGGGAGCACGTCGAAGGTCAAACGCATCACGCCAGGGTTGGGACGAGCGGCCAGACGGACGCTTCGGCGATCCGGAACCTGGGAGTGCCGATGGCGCGCGTGGGCCAGCCCGCTGCGCTCAATGTCCCCGCGGAATGGGTCAATGGCCTTGGCGGCATGGGCGTCGCCCATATCCCGCACTTGGCGGACGTGGCCAAGATCCTCATCTATGCGGTCATCGACTCGTGCATGAGGACGCGTGCAGAGGTTGGGCTGGGCGAGGCTGCCCCCTAGGTCACATCAACGTTGAGGTCTTGGAAGTTCGTGCAAGGAGTGTACACGCCCTGCACGCCGAAGCCACAGGCGGGACAAGTGCTGGCTTCCGACGCAACGCCAGGGATGAGGTCAATCTGGCTGCGAGGAAAGATGCGCCCTGAGCGCAGGCATTGAACTTTGGTTGGTGGCGTTCGCTCCGTTGTCATTCGTAACTCCTTTGTAGGTAGCCACCGGAAACCGCGCACCCGATGGGCGCCGGCGGCCTTCGACATAAGATACCTGAACGGCTGCGGTTCATTGCGGCCTCCGCTACGGCGTGCTAATTTCCTGTTTCGGAAACCGCATCCCATTCAGTTGTTCAGAGGAGGCTGCCATGGCGCTCACGGAAGAAGGAATCATCCACGTACCGGGCATCGCGAGCCGCTGGGTTCGCCTGGCGAACGGGGCTCGCGCGCACTACGTGACCGCAGGCGACACAGGCCCAGCGATTGTGCTGCTGCACGGCGGCATCGTAGGGTCCTCAGGCACGGCAGGCTGGCGCTTCATGGCGCCGTACCTGGCAGCCAACGGCTTCCGCGTCTACTGCCCGGACCGCCCCAGCTACGGCCTGTCCGACACGCGCCAGGAGTACTGGCCCGTCCACGGGCTCTGGAGCATGGTGGACTTCGTTCAGCAGTTCGTGGATGCACTGTGCCTGGACCGCTTTCACATCGGCGGGAACTCGATGGGCTGCACCTCCGCGGTGCTCTACACCACCAACCACCCGGAGCGGGTCCTCAGCATGGGCCTCATCGCGGGTAGCTTCGGCAACATCGTCGACCCCGCTAAGCGGGTGCCTGGCACCATGGACATGAGTCTGCTGAACACCTTTGACGGCACGCCAGCGTCCATGAAGGCGATGATGGAGCCCATCATCTATCGCAAGGTCGCCATCGACGACGAGCTGCTAGACATGCGGACTCGTTCGGCCACGGCACAGAAGGAGTCCTTCGCGGCCTTCCTCAAGGGCCAGGAACTCAGCCTTACTGACCCCAACATCAAACAGCTGCGGAGCACCAAAGGTCGGTTCGACCAGCTGACGATCCCGGGCGTGTACCTGCACGGCATGGACGACGTGCTTAGCGTCGTGGAGAACGGCTACCTGCACGAGGACGCCATGGACGCGGCGGGCAACCGCACCGTGCAGTTCTTCTACCCCGAGGAGTGCGGCCACCAAGGCCAGACCGACCAACCCGAGATGTTCAACGAAGTGTTCTTGGAGTTCTACCGCGACGGCAAGGTGAGCCGCAAGACGGCGGACTGGGCTGGCATTTCCACGCGACGCGCGGAGAACGCAGACCTGGTCGAGCAGGCAACAGCCGCGGCTGCCAGCTAGCAAGGAGGCCCGCATGAGCGAAGCCAGTAATGTGTTCGCGCGAGCAGACCGCCTCGGCTACGTGGAACTGAACGTAGGGGATCTCGACAAGTCTCTTGCGTTTTGGACCAACGTTGCCCAGCTGGAAGTCAGTGACCGCCAGGGCGACCGGGTTTTCCTCAGGGGCGGCATGCAGCATCACTGGATCGTTTTGCAACCGGCACAGGACGCGCCGAGCATGGCTCGTCTCGGTATCGAAGTCGCGAGCCGCCCGGAGCTCGATGAGATCGAGCGCAGGCTGCGGTCCGCCGGCGTAGAGATTGAGGCTGGCGATGGGCTCAGGTCCGACTATGTAGACCGCTACGTCAGGTTCAATGACCCGGCCGGGAATCCCATCGAGCTCTACCACGACATGGTGACGATGGCCACGCCGCCCCAGCCGACCAACGTCGACATCTGGGACATCCAGCACGTCGTCATAGGCCAGAAAGAGCTCCTCGCGGCGGAGAGTTTCTATACTGACCTATTGGGCATGCGCATCTCCGACCGCATCGACCGTGGCGTCACCTTCATGCACTTTCGCAACGGCTGGCACCACGGGATTGGCATTGGCATGATGGGAGGGCCTGCGCTGCAGCACATTTGCTTCCAGCCAGCCGACCTCGACAACACCATGCGGGTCCGAGCCAGGGTTATGGCAGCGAAGTTGCCCATCACGAGGGACCTGCTAAAGCACGGCCCCTCAGGGTCAGTGGGATTCTATTTCCAGGGGCCAGACACCGTTGTCGAGTACAGCTTCGGTGCGCGGCATTTCGCCGAGGACGAAGCGTTCAAGCCACGGCGGCTGCCCATGAACAGAGATACCGTCGACGTCTACCAGACGGGCCTAGGCGACAACGAAATGGACATCGTCCAACAGCTAAAGCAGTAGCCCAGGAGCAGCAGGCGAAGACGCCCGCAGTCAGCTAACACAGCACCTACGCGCAGC
>CAUYXS010000167.1:0-3224 GCA_963577205.1 Dehalococcoidia bacterium
TAGCCCAGCGCAGCCTGTTCCTTGGTATCGCGATGGACCCGCTGATCGACCAAGTCCAGGCGGGCGACTTTCTGGTTCGCAACATTATGGGCGCGGACACCGACCGAGGGGCGCTGGCCGTCGGTGCGCTACTCAGCGAGGGTCAGTTGGTGCAGTTTCACGTGCGTGACGCCGAGACGTCCGCTGATGACCTGCGATCGCTGCTGGAGGCTTATCGGCAAGGAGTGCGAGGCCTGCCCGCGGTGGGGGCGCTGCTGTTCTCTTGTACCGGCCGAGGACGCGGGCTCTATGGCGAGGCCGACCACGACACGGGCCTCTTCCACGATCTTGTAGGCGAGCTACCCCTGGGTGGCTTCTTCTGCAACGGGGAGATCGGCCCTGTGGCCGGGACCACGCACCTCCACTCTTACACCAGCAGCTTCGGGCTGTTCCGGCCGCGCGTCACCCCCGATTAGCAGGCCGCGGCGAAGCGCTCCGTGAAGTCCATGAAGATGGGTGCGATTATAGTGAGACCGTCGGCCGTTGCTCCCCGGGCTAACTATGGGTCTACCCGCGAATGTGCGAACGCTCCGTTTCGGTTTCACCGCGCTTCGCGTGGTGGCGCTGGTCGCGCTCCTCGTACTGCTTGCCGCCTGCTCGAACCCAACGCCTACGCCGCCCTTCGGCCTTCCCCCTGTCGCGCTGCCGGCTGACGAGGCCGCCCACGAGTTTCAAACCGAGTGGTGGTACTTCAATGCACACCTGACATCGGCGGCCGGGGGGAGAACAATCGCCGTGCCGGAACGCTGGGCGCTGCACCAAGTGTTGTTTCAGGTCCAGGCGACGGAGAGTGGGCGCACGCTGTACGTCGGGCAGGTTGGCCTCGCGAACTTTGGCGCCGGCACCCACGCGACCGGCGAGAGATTGCGCACCGAGGAGGCGCCGCTGCCCACGCGCCAGGACGGCTTCCGCTTCGAGCTGGCAGGTTGGCTGTTCGAAGGCAGCGGCGGCACCGAATACCGCCTGCGTGGTGACGCGCAGGGCACGGCGTTCGATCTCACGCTGCGCTCGACGGCGCCGCCGCTGCTGCACGGCCAGGCTGGGCTGGTCGACTTCGGCGCTGCGGGCGTGAGCTACTACTACTCGCGCCCACGACTGGAAGTAAGCGGCACGGTGACGCGGGCCGACGGGCTGACGACCATCGTCGAAGGGACCGCATGGTTCGATAAGCAGTGGGGCGACTTTCAGCCGGTTGCTGTCGGCTGGGACTGGGCGAGCGTGCAACTGGACGACGGCCGCGACCTGATGCTCTCGCGCCTTTTCGGTCTCGACGGCACTCCTATCAGAACGTACGCCACCTTGGGCCAGGCCGACGGTGTCACCGGCCTAGATGACTCGCAGTTCTCCTTCGAGCCCGCCGGAGGCGATACCTGGGTCAGCGACGTAACCGGTGCCGCTTACCTGACCCGGTGGCGAGTGCGAGTGCCCGGGGAGCGCCTGGACTTCGAGCTCATCCCCTCAGTGGTGGCCTCGGAGTTCCGCAGCGCCGGGCTGGGCGTCGTCTACTGGGAGGCGGGCGCGGATGCCATCAGCATCGAGGGGCGGCGTATCGGCCAGGGGTTCATCGAACTGACGGGACGCGCAGGCCAGTCGGTGCCCGCTGCTGCGCCATAGGCGGAATCAGGGCTCGATGGCGAGGCTCGCGTTCAGCTCAATGGCCTCGGCCGTCGGAACGTAGGCCCGAATCGCGTGGGGCGAGTCGTCAATGCGGTCCGCAAGACCCGCATCCACCAGCGCGCGTAGGGCCGTATCGCCCAAGTAGGGCACGATGTCGAGCACGTGATCAGGGACCGCCGCTCCTCTTCTCGTGTATTCGGCGACCAGTTGCTGCAGAAGCCGGACTGGGTATGCGGTTAACTCTCCGGCGAGTTCGCGCATGGCGTCGGATGCGAGGATGCGCTCCTCGATGCGCCGCCGTGCGCTGCACGTGCCGCTTCGCGCGCTCATGAGGCCTCGGCTGTGGTCATCGCTCGCCGCTCCAACTCCCGTGTAATGTTGTTGACCAAGCCGGGCCCATGGTAAACCAAGGCGGTGTACAGTTGAACAGTGTCGGCACCCGCCTCTAAGGCTTTGAGTGCGTCGCTGGCCGACGAGATCCCGCCGCACGCGTTGACCACGAAGCTGGCTCCGGTTTCACGCCGGATCTCGCGGACCGCCTCCAGCATGCTAGTGAACAGTGGCTGTCCGCTCAATCCCCCGGAGCCGACAGCGAGACGCGCGTCGTTGACCGGGAGCGTGTTGCTCGTGGTCACCCCTGCTGCGCCGGCTGATTGGCACGTGCGCACCAGCGCGAGGACCGCGTCGCGCGACGCTTCGTCCTGGTACGCGGGGAGTTTGATGAGCAGAGGCTTGCGTCGGTGCTCGTTCAGTCGCTCTAGGAGACGTCGGAGGCGCTCCGGATCTTGGTACTCACGGACGCCTCTGGTATTGGGAGAACTGATGTTGAGCTCGACCGCAGCCGCGAAAGGCTCGACCGAGATAAGGCACTGCATTGTCTCGTCTTCGCCGAGTGCCGCGATGCTCACGAACACTGGGACCGCTCCGTCACCACCACCACCGTCGGCGTAGGCCCGGAGCCTCGCCACGGCGACATCGACGCCCTTGCTGGGGAAGCCCATGGCGTTGATAAGCGCGTGGTGATCGGGGACCCGAAGCAGGCGGGGCTGTGCGTTGCCTGGCCGCGGGGTGCGGGTAACCGTCCCGCCGACGAGGTAACCGAACCCCATATCGGCTAGGCCTGCAAGATAGGCGCAGTCCTTGTCGAACCCCGCGGCTAGGCCGACCGGGTTTGCCAGATCAATCCCCGCGACAGTGCGCCGCAGGTGGGGCGTGGCGCTGCCGGTCGCCGCTGCATGCAGCCGCCACAGCGGGCGCACGCGCAGCGCCGTTTCGGCGATGTGCTGGGCCGTCTCAGGGCGCAAGCGAAACAAGAGAGGGCGCGCAATGGACGGGTACCAAGGAACACGCGCAAGCACCCGGAGCAGTCGGTTCACGTGAAGGGAAAGGCGCCTAGCCGCCTATGGATACGATACGGTAGCGGAGGTCACCCTTGGGTGCTTGGACGACAACCTCGTCGCCCTTCTTGCGGCCGAGCACAGCCCTGCCGAGGGGAGAGTCTTGGGATATCTTCCCCAACGTGGGGTTCGCCTCCGCGGTGTCAACGAGCGTGTAGGCCGTGTCCTTGG
>CAUYXS010000168.1:0-3212 GCA_963577205.1 Dehalococcoidia bacterium
CGCAACTCGATGGCCTGGCTTGGTGTGGGGCTCGGGTAGGTGTCCACGATACCCCGGTCGGCCGTACCGCCTGCGATCTCGAGGATCAGCCGGGTCGCGCGTCGTAGCGCTCGCTCGGCCAGCTCCGGATGTAGGCCCTTCTCGAATCGCGTCGAGGCCTCCGATCTCGACCGCAGGGCCGTAGCGGTGCGGCGGGTGTTGATGCCGCTGAACGTCGCGGACTCAAGCAGGACGTCCGCCGTGGCGGCAGTCATTTCGCTGTTGGACCCGCCCATGACCCCCGCCAGGCCGATGGCTCGCTCTGGGTCGGCGATCAGCAGCATCGGTGGCCGTAGCGCGTGGTTGGTGCCGTCCAGCGTCACCAGATGCTCACCCGCCCGCGCCGGCCGTACGACGATCGTGTTCTGGCGCACCGCGCGCAGGTCGAATGCGTGGAGCGGTTGCCCCATCTCGAGCATCACGTAGTTCGTGGCGTCCACCACCGCGTTGATGGGCCGCTGGTCGGCTTCGGCCAGCCTGCGTTGGAGCCACTCAGGTGACGGGCCGACGGTCACGCCGCGGATCACCGAGGCGGTGTACCGAGTGCACAGCGACGAGTCCTCAATCTCGACCCGGACGTCGATCGCTCGATCGCCCTCAGCGTAGTCCAGTGATGGCTCGGCCACCCGCTCGCCAGTCAGCGCTGCCAGCTCCCTAGCGACACCCAAAACCGAGAGGCAATCGCCCCGATTCGCAGTCACCTCGACTTCGAGGGCGTCGCCACCCATGTAGTCGGCGAGCCGCTCCCCAACAGGCGCGTCGTCGGGCAGCACCAAGATGCCCTCATGCTCATCGCTGATGCCCAGCTCAAGCTCCGAGCACACCATGCCTTCGGAAACCACGCCACGGATGGTCGCCGCAGTGAGCCGCATCGGTTCGCCCGTGTGGCCGTTGTTGAGCTCGGCGCCGATCCGCGCGAAGGCGATGCGCTGGCCCTGGGCAACGTTCGGTGCGCCGCAGACCACCGTGATCGCCTCCGTGCCGAGGTCGACGGTGGCAAGCCTTAACCGGTCGGCGTTCGGGTGCGGCACCACCGCGACCACGTGTCCGACGATGATGTATTCGCCCCACGCTGCGCTGGGGCTGGGCACCGGGGTGGTCTCGACACCGGCCATGGTCAGGCGGTGGGCGATCTCCGCTGGGGGTAAGCGTAGCGGGACGTACTCGGCCAGCCACGAAAGGGGGACCTTCATGCGGTTGTGGCGGGCTCCAAGCGGGTCGGGTAAATGGACACCAGTATATCGAGCGAGTCTATCTCTTGCACCGTCGCCTAGCGTTCAGCGACGTAGTCGCCCCGCTGGCCGCCCTGCTTTTCGAGGAGTTTGACGGCGCCGATGACCATGCCACGATCGACTGCCTTGCACATGTCGTAGATGGTGAGCGCCGCCAGCGATGCCGCGGTGAGCGCCTCCATCTCCACCCCTGTGCCCGCGACCGTCCTTGCGCTAGCGGTGATCGTTATGGTCCCCGCCGACGTCCCGGACTCGAACTCAACGCCCACGTGCGCGAGCGGGACTTGATGAGCCAGCGGAATGAGGTCCCAGGTGCGCTTCGCGGCGGAGATGCCGGCCAGGCGAGCCACTGTGAGCACATCGCCCTTCTCGACACGCCCTTCGACGATCAGCCTCAGCGTTTCAGGCTGCATCTGGACCACCGCCTGCGCAGATGCCGTCCGCTCGGTCGATGGCTTGTCGCCGACGTCGACCATGCTGGCGCGCCCCTGCGCATCGACGTGGCTCAACGTCGGCTCCGGTTCCGCGCCGGAGGGCGGGCGCCTATCGGTCACTTAGGTACGCCTCGCGCGCGGAATTGGCGAGGCGGTCAGCCTCCTCGTTTTCCGGGTGCCCAGAGTGCCCCCGCACCCATTTCCACGAGACCCGCCGTTCAGCGCAGAGCGCATCCACCTGAGCCCAGAGGTCTTGGTTTTTGTTCTTTTTCCAGGACTTAGTCATTGTGTTCACCAGGTACTGGCTGTCGCTGTGTACTGTCACTGCGCCCCCGGGCTCGACGGCCTCCAAGCCGCGGATCGCCGCCAGTACCTCCATGCGATTATTGGTCGTCCACCCCTCGGCGCCCCAGAGTTTCTTGCGCTTGTCGCCGTCGATGGCGATGGCCCCCCAGCCTCCGGGCCCGGGATTGGAGGGCGCGCACGAGCCGTCCGTGTAGATATTCACAACCTCACAACCTATCCGGGGCCTACCCGCCAATCTGGTACATCTCGATCTTGCGCCGGCCGCCGTGCGCTTGGCTCTGCGTCCGCAGCTCCGAGTAGCGGTCCGCCCGCAGCGTCCAGACATCATGCAGGATAGCGCCCAGCTCTTCGTCCGATGCACCCGAGCGAATCGGACCGCGCAGGTCGACGCCCTCGCTGGCGAACAGACAGGTGTAGATGCTACCGTCAGCTGACAACCGTGCGCGCGAGCACTCTTTACAGAACGGATGGGAGACCGACGAAATGAAGCCCACCTCGCCGCCGCCGTCCTGGTAGCGCCAGCGCTCGGCAACCTCGCCGGCGTAGTTCGCTTCCAGCGGCTCGATGGGCATGGCGGCATCGATGCGCTCGATGAGTTCGGCCGACGGTACCACGCGGGCCTCGTCCCACCCGTTGAGGTTGCCAACGTCCATGAATTCGATGAAGCGCACAATGTGGCCCGTGCCCTTGAAGTGCCGCGCCATCTCCACCACCGTATGGTCATTGACGCCGCGCTCGACGACGGCGTTAATCTTGATGGGGCCGAGCCCGGCAGCGGAAGCCCCCGCGATCCCGCCGAGCACCTGCTCTGGCCGGTAGCCTTTGCCGTTCATGCGCCCAAAGACCTCAGGGTTCAGCGAGTCAAGGCTCACGGTCACTCTTCCCAGTCCCGCCTCCCGCAACGCCTTCGCATGGTCGCGTAGCAACAGGCCATTCGTCGTCAACGTCAAGTCCTTGATCCCGTCGATGGCCGACAGCATGGCGATGAGCTCGGGTACGTCCCTGCGCACCAGGGGCTCGCCTCCGGTGACGCGGACCTTGCGCACGCCCATGCTTGCCATCAGTCGAGTGATGCGCGCAATCTCGTCGTAGCGCAACAGGTCGTTTCGCGGCAGGAATTGGTAGCGTTCCCCATAGACCTCCGCCGGCATGCAGTAAGTGCAACGCAGGTTGCAGCGATCAGTCACCGATATGCGCAGGT
>CAUYXS010000169.1:0-3196 GCA_963577205.1 Dehalococcoidia bacterium
GTGTTCTGGGATCACCTCACCCCCGTGATCGGCAACGGTGTCGTGGTTGACCCCGCTCAGCTCATCGAAGAGATCGACGAGCTTGAATCGCGCGACGTCGACACCAGCCGCCTGATCCTTAGCGACCATGCCCATGTCGTCATGCCGTACCACGTGCGGCTCGACCAGCTTGAGGAGATTGCGCGCGGCGACAACGCCATCGGCACCACCGGCAGAGGCATAGGCCCTGCCTACATGGACAAGGCCGCGCGCGTCGGAATACGTATCGGCGACCTGCTGGACGAGGACTACCTGGCCCGCCGCCTGGAGCCGGTGCTCAAGCAGAAAAATGACGTGCTGACCAAGCTCTATGACTCGGAGCCCATCGCGTTCGATGAGCTGTACGCCGCGTGCCTGGAGCACGGCGCCCGGCTTCGCCCCTACGTCGGCTCGGCCGAGTTAGCCGTTGCCAACGCGCTCTCCCGCGATGAACGGGTGGTCCTTGAGGGCGCGCAGGGAGCGCTGCTTGACCTAGATCATGGCACTTACCCATATGTCACTTCGTCGTCACCCATGATCGGCGGTGCGCTAATCGGCGCCGGCATTCCGCCCCGCGATATCGCGGGCAACATCGGCGTGTTCAAGGCTTACTCAACACGCGTTGGCGCTGGCCCTATGGTGTCCGAGTTGGACAATGAGGTTGGGCAATCCATCCGGGACCGGGCGTGGGAATACGGGACGACGACCGGCCGGCCGCGCCGTGTGGGCTGGTTCGATGGCGTCGCGGCGCGCTACAGTGCCCTGATCAATGGCTACAGCGCATGCGTGCTCACTCGACTGGACGTGCTCGACGGCATCCCGCCACGCATCTGCGTCGCGTACGAACTCGACGGCAAGCGCGTCGAGGAGTTCCCCAGTTCGCCCCGCGACTTGGAGCGCTGCAAGCCAATACTGGAAGATATCCCTGGCTGGTCGCTGCCGACCGCCGGAGTGACGAACTATGAACAGCTGCCCACAGAGGCCAAGGCATATGTTGGTAGGTTGGAGCAGCTCATCGGCGCGCCCATCGACCTCATTTCCACCGGCCCTCAGCGCGAAGAAAGCATCACCGTACGGCCGATCATCGTCTAGGCGGACCAGGAGAGAACCGTGAAGTTTGGATTCTTCAACGAATGGGCCTTGGGCATCGTCAAGGGTGACGAGATCATGGACGTGAGCGGAGCCCTGGGCCAGGTGCATGCGCACTCGCCCATGGAGTTGGTATCCGTCATCCTCGAAAACTTCGACGAGCTCCGCAGTTCGATCGAAGACTACGCCGCCAAGCAGAGCGGCGTTCCCATCACTTCCGTGACTATCCGCCCGCCCGTCCCTCGGCCGGACAAAATCATCTGCATGGCGGTCAATTACCTAGAGGGTGAGAACCCGCCTATGCCAGAGATCGACGCTTTCCTCAAAGCATCCGACTGCGTCATCGGGCCTGGCGGAACCGTCCTCATGGACCCTGCGAGCAAGGCTTCAATCTTCCACGCCGAGCCCGAAGTGGCAGTCGTCATCGGCAAACAGGGCCGCGCCATCTCCCAGGCCAAAGCCATGGAGCACGTCCTTGGGTACACCGGATTCATGGACGTCTCTGCACGCACCATCGTCCGCGGCAGCCAGAGTTACTTCCAGTCCAAGTCTTGGGCGACGTTCGGGCCCATGGGTCCCTTCATCCTCACCAAAGACGAGGTCCCGGACCCCAACAACATCAACGTCCGCGTCTGGAACGGCGACTACCAATTCCCTGGCTACAACACAAGGGATATGGCGCACAAGATCCCCGAGTGCATCGAGTTCGCAAGCGCCATGATGGAGCTCAACGTCGGTGACATTATCAGCACCGGCACGAACCATCAGAACCTCGGGGCCATTCAGGACGGCGACATACTTGGCATGGACATCGACGGTATCGGTACGCTAACAGTCAGTGTCTCCGACCCTGCCCAGCGCGAGTGGCCGCGGGGCCGCGACGAGGCGATGGCCACGCGCATGCGCTCTGGCGGGCAGCCCTAGCGCTTAAGTCTGGGCGGGAGCGGCACGCTGAGCGGCGTGACCATCTAGGGGGTTGCTGACCAAGTACTCTGGCGCAGCCTGACTTTCTTTTTCCCACTGAGGGGAAGGGAGATCAAGGTTTTCTCTTTTCTTCTGCCAAACCGAAGCTCTCGTTACCGTCGGTCGCCGCGCTATAATTACAAGGCCATGGCCAGCAAGCCGACCATTCGCGTAGCAGTCCACGGGGCCTCCGGCCGTGTCGGCCAAGAGGTGCTGCGCGCCATCGACGCCGCTCCTGACTTGGAATTGACCGCGAGCATTGATGCGCACGAGCCGTCTTGGTCTCCCGCCTCCTTGCCTCACTACATCAGCGTGGTCGAAGCGCTCAGCGGCCGGCCGACCGACGTCATCGTCGACTTCAGCAATGCGTCCGCCAGCCTGGGCATGGCACCGGTCGCGCTCGCTGCGGGAGTCCGCCCTGTCATTGGCTCAACCGGGTTCACGCCAGAGCAAACCAGTTACCTCGCGGCCATCATCGACGAGCACCACCTAAGCGGCGTGCTAGCGCCTAACTTCAGCATCGGCGCGGTCTTGCTCCTCCGGCTGGCCGCGATTGCGGCCCGCTACTTCGATTATGCGGACGTCGCCGAAGAGCACCACGAGACGAAGATCGACGCGCCCTCCGGCACCGCCATCGCCCTCGCCCACGCCATCCACGAAGGCCACCCCGAGCGCTTCCATCGCAATGTCCCGGATCGCGAGCCGCTGGGCGGGACCCGCGGTGGCGAGTACGAAGGCATCACTTTGCACAGTGCGCGCCTGCCCGGCCGCATGGCGCACCACCAGGTGACTTTCGGCGCGCCAGGGCAGACGCTGACGCTGCGCCATGACACCATCAATCGCGAGTGCTACATGCCTGGTGTGCTGTTGGCGGTGCGCAAAGTCATGACGCTAGACGGCCTAACCGTTGGCCTCAACAGTCTGCTCGACTTATGAGTGCTCCCCGCGTAGTCCTCGTCGGTGCGACCGGCGCGGTGGGCACGGTGGCCCTGCAGGTCCTCGCCGAGCGCGACTTCCCCTTGTCATCGCTCCGCGTCTGCGCCTCAGAAAGGTCGGTTGGGAAGCGCATCGCTTTCAACGGACAGCAGGTCAAGATTGAGCTGGCTACCCCCGAGCTCTTCGCCGA
>CAUYXS010000170.1:0-3154 GCA_963577205.1 Dehalococcoidia bacterium
GCACTGGCCGTCGCAGAGGGTGAGCGGGTCGAGGCGATTGCCGTCGACGACCTGGACGAGGCCATCGGCGTGAACACCCGAGCCCAACTGGCATTGGCGGAAGAAGCCATGCAACGACGCCTGCGGGCGCATTGGATGAACGAGGGCGTGACCATGACCAACCCAGCGACCGTCTACATCGGCGCGGACGTCGAGCTGGCCCCGGACGTGATGCTCGAGCCCAACACGTCGCTCCGTGGAGCGACCCGCGTCGCAACCGGCGCGGCCATTGGTCCCAACGCTGTCGTCGACGACGGCCAGGTTGGCGAGCGCGCGATCATCGGTGGCTCGAGGCTCCAAGGCACGACCATCGAGCGCGACGCCAGCGTCGGCTATTACTGCACGTTGCGCAAGGGCACCTACATTGAGGAAACGGCGCAAATCGGCAATCACGTGGAGATTAAGGCCAGCCGCATTGGCCGAGGCACGCATATCGGGCACTTCGCCTACGTCGGCGATGCCATCGTCGGCGAGGGCGTCAACATCGGGGCGGGCACTGTGACCTGCAACTACGACGGAAAGGCGAAACACCAGACAGTGATCGAAGATGGTGCGTTCATCGGCAGTGACAGCCTGTTGGTCGCGCCGGTACGCATCGGAGCGGGCGCGTCGACGGGCGCCGGGGCTGTCGTTACGCACGACGTTGCTCCAGGCACGACGGTTGCCGGGGTGCCGGCGCGGCTGATTTGATGCCCCTTGCGCCGCCCGCCAAGGCGCGCTTCGGCGCTACGGAAACCGACTGAATAAAGATCATTGACTAGCTATGGCCAGTACCGATAGCGGACTCGGCCTTCCAGGGACCGGTTTGTAGCTGGCCCAAATGAAAGGAGAAAGAGATCACTCTTGGATAGTGCTAGTACGACAATACTGATCCTGCTGACCGGCAGTGCATTGGCCTTTCTGGGCCTGTATGCCGCCGAGACCGCGCTTCCCTTGATTCGCCGTAGCCAGGTCCGCGATGCTCTCCCGGAGCAGGGTCTGCGTGGGGCGGCGGTGCGAGGGCTCCGAGCTGACCGAGGCGCCTACCAAGAGCTCATCCGGCTCCTGTCGATAAGTTCCCTCGCCGCGACATCCGCACTGGCATTGGGCTTCCTCGCCAGAGCCACGGAGCTCACATGGCCGCTCATGGTGCTGGTGCTCGCGGGCGTTTTGGCGGGGCTGCTGGGTTCGCTACCGTTGGTGCGAGCCGTCATCACGGGACTGTCCGTCGCGCGCCTGATGGCCGTGGCCATCGCCATCCAGGTGAGCCTCTGGCCGTTCGCGCCTCTGCGGCAGGTCTCCCGGCAGCTCTTTCGGGTGACGCCGATCCAGGCCGAGCAAACGCCAGGACCCGCAGTTCCAACCGGAACTGCGGAGCCCGATGGCGAGCCGACGGTAGAAGAGCAGATCGCCGATGAGCCGCTCGAACCGCGAGAACGACTGATGATCCAGGCGATTCTCCAGCTCGAAGAGACGACCGTGCGGGAAATCATGGTGCCGCGGGTCGATGTTGACGCCGTGGCGATCGATTGGTCGCTGGCCGACGTCGTGGCTCGCATGCTGGATACCAGCCACAGCCGCCTACCGATCTACGAGGGCGATCAGGACAACGTCGTGGGCATCATCCATAGCCGTGACCTTTTGGCGGCGCTGGCCGAGACCGGCGAACAGCCGTCGGTCCTGCGCGAGCTCGCGCGCCCCGCGTTCTTCGTCCCCGAGTCTAAGCGGGCCGACGAGGCGCTCACCGAAATGCAGAAGAAGCGAGTCCAAATAGCCGTAGTGGTCGACGAGTACGGCGGCGTGGCCGGCCTCGTCACCATTGAGGACCTGCTCGAAGAGATCGTTGGCGAAATCGAGGACGAGTTCGACGTGAGCGAGCCGACGATCGAGTACCAGCGCGCGGGTGAGGCGCTGGTCGATGCGCGGATCTCTGCCGAGGCTTTCAACGAGGCGTTCAGCACGGACATCAACCCCGAGGGCTTTGATACTCTGGGCGGCTTCCTCAACAGCAGGTTAGGGAAGATAGCGAACATTGGCGACGTGGTTACGGTTAGCGGGCTCATCATTGAGGTACTCAGTACGGTGGGCCGCAGGATCAAGAAGGTACGGGTTCATCAAGCCGCAGTAGAGCCTGCCATCGAGTCGGAGGCGTCGACCGGACAGGAAAACTAACCGGACCCCCGCTAGTGCCAAAGGCAGCAGCGGTTGCCGACCCTAGGCGCACAGAGGCCGAGTGGGTATCCCTGCGGCCAACGAGTAGATCAGTACGACGGCAGTGCGAGGTCAGTAGTTCTCGTCCGCTCAAGCAGGCGCAGGCGCTATGGCGTCTGTCCCGGCATAAAATAAAAGACCCTGTTCTGACTGGGACGAGGCCTTTTATTCGTAATTTCGAGTTGGCGGCAAGGGCTACTTGTGCCCTCCGCAGTGATCGAATAGCCTCCCCCAATCGCCGGATGCTTTGAATGTAGCTTCTCGCTGGAAAGACCAGAGCCAACGGCGTGGCGTGCGGGCTGGCCCTGACTGGCGGCCCGCGCACACGAAGGCTGCGTGAGTATCCCTCTAGCCAACGAGCGAATTAGCGTGGCGCCGGAACAGCCCTTTCCCCGCCCTCTCAGGCTCGAGCGGACGGGGAAAGGGCTGTTCCGGCGCACAGCAGAAGGCCTCGTCCCAGTTGGGACGGGGCCTTCTATACGTCACTGCGAATTGATGGCGAGGGCTACTTGCTCCCGACCAAGACTGAGTGGCTCGCAGAGCCGCCCCGGGTTCCTTCCGCGACGATCGAGTAAAGGCCCTCGTCGGCTGCTGTGAAGGTAACACTCCGCGTGATGTGCCCCGCGTCGCCGGCGCGCGCGTTGCCGAGCACTGACTCGCTGCCGTCGGGCCATATCGCGGTAATCGTGGCGTTCTCGCCGTCAGTCCAGCCGGAGCCATAGACGGTGATGCTCACCTCTCCAGTTGCGACCGTCCAGTCACTGAGCACGATGTGCGCGTTCAGCGACGGGCCTTCGACACCCGGAAGGCCGGGAGGACCTGCGGGACCAGCCGAACCATTGCCACCGCGCGGACCACCAGGGCCCTGCGGGCCAGCGGCACCAGCAGAACCAGTGGCACCAGTGGCACCAGCAGAACCAGCAGA
>CAUYXS010000171.1:0-3152 GCA_963577205.1 Dehalococcoidia bacterium
TCGAGAACTACCAACGCCCTGACGGTTCCGTTAGGGTCCCCGACGTGCTGGTCCCCTATCTGGGGCAAACGGTGCTGGAGCCGGTGAGCTAGGTGACGGAGCAGAACGGGCAGTCGCCGCGAATGCATCGATCAGCACGTAGCCAGGGATGACGCCTGTGCCCTTGAGGCTGCGGGGACGAGGAATCGCGTCCGCGAAAGACATGTGCTAAGCATGCCAACCGGAAGGCCGCGAAGCTATTCGCCGCTCTCTGCAAGCTTGCACGTTTGACGGTCGCCGGGGGGCGGCTCCTACAATTCATCCCCGAGGCCAATACCCAAGGCCAATACCCAGGGCCGCCACGCCTAACGGAACAAAAGGCTCGCATGTTCAAACGTATCGTCCTCTCCAACGGGCTGCGCGTGCTCACTAGCACCATGCCCCACAGTCGCTCGGTCTCCGTCGGGATATTCGTCGGGGCCGGTTCTCGCTACGAAGACGACGCCCTCGCTGGCGCGTCGCACTTCCTCGAGCACATGTTGTTCAAAGGCACGGCCAAGCGGCCGGAGCCCCAGTTGATCAGCGGAGCCATCGAGGGCGTCGGCGGTGTCATCAACGCCAGCACTGACCGTGAGATGACGATCTACTGGACCAAGGTGGCCGCCGAGCACTTCGAGCTCTCCCTTGATGTCTTAGTGGACATGGTCCGGGCCCCCATCATGGCCAAGGACGAGCACGAGCGTGAGCGCGGCGTCATTCTGGAAGAGCTGGCAATGACCTACGACCAGCCGGATGCCTACGCAGACATGCTGATCGACCAGACGCTCTGGCCGGACCAGCCGATGGGCCGGGATGTCGGCGGCACCCGCGAGTCGGTCAGCGGCATCTCCCGACAAAACCTGGTCGACTACCACCAGCGCCAGTACGTGCCGCATAACACTGTCGTCGCCATCGCCGGCGGCGTGTCCGAAGAACGAGCGACAGCAGCAGCCGAGCGCCTGTTGGGCGATTGGGGGCCCGGCGAGCCCCTCGACTGGTACCCAGTCGAGCGTAACGTCGACGGCGCGCGAGTAGCGCTCGGCAAGAAGAGGTCCGACCAAGCACATCTCGCCCTGGCGATGCATAGCGTCTCGGCCTTAGACTCCCAGCGCTACGCGGTCGATATGATGAACGCGGTGCTGGGTGAGGGCATGTCCAGCAGGTTGTTCATGGAGCTCAGGGAACGGCGCGGCCTCGCCTATGACATCGGCAGCGGCTCGTCACACTACCGCGACTGCGGCGCCATCACCGTCTACTGCGGGACCGACCCCACCAAGGTCGACGAGACGCTACGCGGCATCATGCATGAGCTTGAGCTCATGCATGAGCGCGTCGCGCCAGAAGAGCTCGACCGCGCGGCCGCCTTTGCCACGGGGAGACTCCAGCTCCGGCTAGAGGACACGCGGGCCGTCATGTCGTGGCTCGGAGCCCAAGAGCTGCTGTTCGACCACGTCCAGCTACCCGAAGAGGTCATTGCAAGTGTGCGTGCGGTCACCGTCGACGAAGTCCAGGCCGCCGCGGGCACCTATATCACGCCGGACAGCTACCGGCTGGCCGTCGTCGGCCCTTACCGCTCGGATTCGCGCTTCCGCAAGCTGCTGGTGTAGTAGCTAGCGTCGCTTCGCATGCAACGCAGAGAGGCCCCGGTCAGGTGACCGGGGCCTCTCTTTCGTGCTTCACTTATGTGTTCCGCACAGGGCTTGTGGCGACTGCCATAGCCCGAGGCGCGGGATTACATCATGTCGTGCATGTCGGGCATAGCCGGTGCTCCACCCGCGTTCTTCTGCGGGGCGTCAGTAATCAACGACTCGGTCGTCAACACCATGCCGGCGACGCTTGCTGCGTTCTCCAGCGCGGCTCGAGTCACCTTCGCCGGGTCCACGATGCCCCGTTCGAGCATGTGGCCCCACTCGTTGGCCTCGGCATCGTAGCCCCAGTCGCCCTCCGACTTCATGGCCTCGTTGACGATGACGTCACCGGCCTGGCCGGAGTTGATCGCGATGAGGCGGATGGGCTCCTCGGTCGCATGCTGGACGATCCTGGCTCCAGTCGCCTCGTCGCCCGTGAGCTTGAGCTTGTCGACCGACGCGGCGCTGCGCACGAGCACCACGCCCCCACCGGGGACGATGCCCTCGTCTACCGCAGCGCGAGTCGCCGAGAGGGCGTCCTCGACACGGTCCTTCTTCTCTTTGAGTTCGACCTCTGTCGCTGCTCCAACCTTCATGATGGCGACGCCGCCTGAGAGCTTAGCCAGGCGCTCCTGGAGCTTCTCGCGGTCGAAGTCGGAGGTCGTGTCTTCGATGCGGGATTTGATCTGCTTGATCCGGTCTTGGATCTCCGTTTCGGAGCCATGTCCCTCGACGAACGTCGTGCCGTCCTTGGTGGCCACGACTCGCCGGGCTCGCCCGAAGTCCTCAGGAGTGAGGGAATCCAGCTTGCGCCCGATCTCCTCGCTGACCACGGTCCCGCCGGTGAGGGTCGCGATGTCCTGCAACATCTCCTTGCGCCGGTCGCCAAAGCCAGGGGCCTTGACCGCCAGCGCGTTGAGCGTGCCACGGAGCTTGTTGACGACCAAGGTCGCGAGGGCTTCACCCTCGACGTCCTCAGCGATCACGACGACGTTCTTTGTCAGCTGCAGGACCTTCTCGAGGCCTGGCAGAAGATCACTGACGGCGCTGATCTTTTTGTCCGTGATGAGAATGTACGGGTCTTCGATGACCGATTCCATGCGGTCGGAATTGGTCAGGAAGTAAGGGGAGACATAGCCACGGTCGACCTGCATTCCTTCGACGTACTCGACCTCATAGCCCAGGCTCTTGCCCTCTTCGACGGTGATGACGCCGTCCTTGCCGACCTTCTCCATCACCTCAGCAATGAGGTTGCCCATCTCGCTATCGTGGGCGGAGAGGGACGCAACCTGGGCAATCTGCTCTTTGGTCGTCACTGGTGTCGACATCTTGGCGATCTGTTCACGGATGGAAGCGACGGCCTTCTCGATGCCGCGTTTGAGCACCATGGGATCAGCGCCGGCGGCGATGTTCCGGAAGCCTTCGCTGATGATGGCCTGCGCCAGCACGGTCGCAGTGGTCGTTCCATCGCCAGCGACGTCATTGGTCTTGGTGGCAGCCTCTTTC
>CAUYXS010000172.1:0-3134 GCA_963577205.1 Dehalococcoidia bacterium
GAAGCCGACCACGAAGGATATCCAGCCGCTCAGAAATCCCCACATGGGGCCGAAGGCACGCTCGAGATAGCGGTACTCCCCCCCGGCGTTGGGCATCCGGGTGGCGAGTTCGGCGTAGCACAGGGCGCCACACATCCCGAGCAGGCCCGCCGCCGCCCAGACGGCCATCGAGGCCAGTGCACTGCCGGTATTGACCCGGACGAGCGCGGGCAGTGTGAAGATGCCGCTGCCGACCATGTTGGTAACAACGAACGCACCGGCACCAACCACACCGAGCGTGCGCGCCAAGCCTTCGTTTTCGGCGGATCTGGACATGGGACCTCGGGTCGAACGAGCCCCGGTAGAGTAGCCGAGGAGGGCACGATCCGCGCCCTACCGGAAAAGGGTAGGCGTGCCGCATGGCATCGGACGATACGAGCTCAGGGGGCGGACGTTTCGCAGGTCCGCGGGTAACTCTCGTCCAGACCGCCCAGACGACGTTCGGGCGTGGCACCTCCGCTCTTTTGCAGACGCGCCTGTGGATCTTCGCAGGCATCGTCCTCGCCGCGATGGCTATCTGGTTGGTTCGCGGGTTCTTCGTGCAAGGATCGGCCTACCTGCTCGTCCAGGCCGCCGCCCTCGTGGTTGTCGCAGCCATGGCAGCGCCGCTGTGGTCGAAGCACCTGTACACCCGTCGGCGGTTACGGCTTCTGGAGATCGCGCTGCTCGCGGTCATCCTGCTGCGGCTGGGAGCGTACGCCTATCTCAGCGGCCGGGGCCAGCCTGCTTGCACTAGCGGAGGTGTACAACACCACGCTGGCCGTTGGGGCGCTGATCGTCTTTTGCGGGATGCTCATACCCAATGTCTGGCAGCGAACGGCGGTCATCGCAGCCGTAGTGGCCCTCGTTCCGGTACTCGGACTCATCGCGCTCCGTTTCCTGGACACGGCATCGTACGAGGGCCTGCGCTCGATCGTCGCCGGACAGACGATCATGGACCTCGGACTCGCGCTGGCAATCTCGGCAATGACCGCCGCGGCAGGCACTCAGATCATCTACGCGCTGCGTCGCGAGGCACGGGTCGCGCGCAACATGGGCCAGTACCAGCTCCAGGAACGCATTGCAGTGGGCGGCATGGGCGAGATCTGGCGCGCGAGCAAGCCGAACCTGCAGTTGTAGTCGCGCGCCCGAGCCGTTCTGCCGGGCCTGCGCCAGTAGTGCGCGCAGATGCCACACGATGGCGGAGTGCTAACCTGACGGCATGGCCCGGCTAGACCGTCCGCGCATAGCTCAACTCGTGCATCTGTCCGGCGCTCAGCGCGGACAGACGCGGCGTATATGGGGTGTAACTCCCCTCGCGCTGGCCGACGACGGGACGATCACCGCGGCCGTGGGTGACGTCACCGAGGGCGATGGCGCCTTCGCCGTGGTGATGCCGGACGATGAGGGTTGGAGACTCGAGGCTGCGCCTGAGGCGAAGGTCTGGGTCAACGGTGTGCGCGTTCGGCAACGAACGCTGCGCGACGGCGACCTTCTCGAACTCGGCGAGAGCGGAACGCTGGTGCGGTTCCGACCGCGTCGTGCCGCCACGCCCTACAAGAGTGTCCGGGAGGCGCTTTCCGACTGCGTCGATACCGCCCGACACGGCGCCAGCGGCCCGGTCGACCGGATGGGAGTGATGCTGCGTGGGACGCCCTATGAGATGGCCACCCAGGTGGCACCCGCGGCACGCCTCATAGCGGCCCTCCTGGTCCTCACCCTGATCGGCAGCATCGGCCTACTCTGGCTGCAAAACAATCGACTCGGGCAGCAGCTTGAGGGCCAGGTCGCACGTATCGACAGCATCAGCGGCTTGCTGGCCTCGTCGGACAACGACGCTTTCACAGCGGCGGATTTCGAGGAAGTACGCAACGAGCTGGACTTCCGCATCGAGGACACCTTGTCGCGGATCGAAGCCCTCGAGACCCGCGCCACGGCCCGTGGCCGGGTCATCGCCGGCGCGGCAAACGCCGTCGTCTTCCTGCAGGGCTCCTACGGTTTCGTCGATGCGCCGGCCGGGCGGGCACTGCGGGTAGGCCGCGCGGGCGTGCGTGGCCCACTGACGCTGGACGGAGACGGACCGGTGCTGGAGCTCCGCTACACCGGCACGGGCTTTGTTCTTGAGGACGGCATCCACATCATCACCAACCGCCACGTCGCCCAACCGTGGGAGTTCGACGAGAACGCGAAGCGCCTCATCGACCAGGGGTTCGTGCCCGTCATGCAGCGCCTCATTGGCTACCTCCCGGAACGCGCCGAACCCTTCGAGGTAAAGCCCACACAGGTGCACGAGCAGGCTGATGCGGCCGTGCTCGAATCAGATACCCCGTTGACGGACGTCGGCGGCCTGGTGCTAGCAGAGACCCCGGTCACTTTGGGCGACGAGGTGGTGGTGCTCGGATATCCCACCGGCATGCGCGCCCTGCTCGCGCGCGCCGAGCCAGACTTCGTTAGCGAGCTCTTCTCCGACGGACCGGTGGGGTTCTGGGAACTCGCCCGTCATCTCTCCGAAGGCGGCTACATGGCTCCGCTCGCCACGCTTGGCATCGTCGGCCAGGCCACCGCGGGGGCGGTGGTCTACGACGCCGAGACGACTCACGGCGGAAGTGGCGGCCCGGTCCTCGCGCTCGACGGCAAGGTCGTTGCGGTCAACGCCGCGATCCTGCCCGAGTTCGCCGGCGCCAACCTCGGCGTGCCGGTGGCCATGGTTCGTGAGCTGCTGGAAAAGCAACACGCCGGCACCGAGTAGATCTCGGTACCGGCGCGTCGGGATCGCTTCGCGGGGACGCTGGCCTAGTTGGAGCCCGCGCTCGCCGCGTCAACGCGCGCAACGTACTCCGCCGTCACGTCGTGACGGTTGGCGTAGTAGAGCATCGTGCCGGTCTGGATCATGCGAGCGTCGAAAACGAAATCGTAATCATTCTCGGTCGCCATCTGCTCGAGCACGGGAATGAGGATGTCGTTGATCCGCTGCTGGCTCTCCAACTGCAGTCGCTCCATCTGGCGCTGGGCGTCGTCCTGCATCCGCTGCAGGGCCACCTGCTTTTCCTCGATGTCGCGGTCAAGCTGACCGAGCGCCGCCGCACTCAGCGTGAGTGCCTGCCTCTGGCGATTCT
>CAUYXS010000173.1:0-3113 GCA_963577205.1 Dehalococcoidia bacterium
GCCATGGCGTGATGCTATCACCGGCGCGAGGCGCGGGGCGTGGGAACGGCCCGCGGGCTAGGCGGCGTGGCTCGCGAGGAACTCGAGCACGAGGGCGTTGTAGCGGGTGGGGTGTTCGAGATGGGGCCAGTGGGCGCACCGGGGCAGGAAGGTCATGGTGCAGTCGGGGATCACGAGCGTGGCCTTCATGGCGGCGTCGATGAGCGCGGGGCGGTACTCGTCTGGGTAGAACCAGGGCTCATCGCGACCGTGCAGCAGGAAGGTTGGCGCTTTGATATCGGCGAGGTAGTCCGACCCGCCGCCGCCGCCGCGCCGGGCGATCTGGCCCATGGCGCCTTCTTTGGCCCGGGCGTAGGCACCGGGGTCGGCCATGGTGTCGAGCCGGAGGCTCGCCACGGTGTCGACGACCGCTGCGTCGCGATCGAACACGAAGTCGGCGGTGGCGCGTCGGACGTCGTCGAACGCGAGAGTTGGCTTGCCGAACATCTCGCGAACGAAGTTGTTGCGGGGAGTTGCACCGAGCGAGCCGATGGCCTTGACGGCGTCGGTCGCGATGCGAGGCTCGCCGCCGCTGAGCGTGAGGCTCAGCACGCGCTCGGGGCGTTCGGCGGCGAGGTGGCTGGCGGTGACGCCGCCCATGGAGTTGCCGATGAGGTGGGCCTGATCCATGCCCATGGCGTCCATGAACGCGGGTAGCCAGACGGTTGCTTTGACTCTGGCGTTGTCGGCGACGACGGACTTGCCGAAGCCAGGGGCGTCAGGCGCAGTGACGCGGTAGCCGGCGTTGACGAGGGCGTCGAAGGTGAGGAACCAGCACATGTAGGCGGAGACGCCTGCGCCGCCGGTGTGCATGAGGACGATGTCGCCGTGGGTGGGCGTGCCGGCTTGGTAGTAGTGCGTTTCTACGCTGGCGTCGCCAACGGGGACGTTGATGAGCTGGCCGTCGTTGATGTTTATGAGTGTTTGCCTCGGGCGGCTACGGGAATGGCCATGGCTCCTTGGGCAAGGGCGAGGGGGACGAAGAGCGCCCAGAGCAGCGGCAACCGCAACTCGGCGATGTCGGGGCTCGCGATGAGGACGTAGCTGAGACTGGGGAGCAGGACGACGACGGCTCCGATGGCGGCGCCGATGGCGCGACCTGACGGGCGTTTGGCGCGGGGACCGAGCACGAGGCCGGACAGGAACGGGAACCAGAATCCACCTAGGATCCAGAACATGGCCACGATACTGCCCACCCAGTCGTCGAGGATGGTGAGGGAGCCGACGGCCAGGGCACCCATGGCGATGGCGCCGAGGGTACCGAGTGACTGACGTTGTGTGGGGGCGTAGCCCAAGAGACCAATCCTTGTTTAGGCGGTGTTGATGCCATGCGAACGGCGTTGAAGCGATCTGGGGGGCATGCTACCATCGCCTTGCTCTGAGCAGAGGCCCATCGCGCCTCACCTCCCTTCGGCGGTTCGTGGGGCATCTTTCTGGTGAGGCGATACGACTCTTGGCTCAAGCACCCCCAACGACTCCGGTTTCTCCCCATTTGGCTATTCCCGCCATTTTTGAGCGCTGGCTCAGCGGCAAGGCGCTGTCCGCGGACGACGGCTACGCGCTGATGCGCGCGACGGGCGCAGAGCTCGCAAGCGTCATGCAGGCGGCGTCGGCGCTGGCGGAGTCGGTGCGACCGCATCGGCGCGTAACGTACTCACGCAAGATCTTTTTGCCGCTGACCAATTTGTGCCGCGATCGGTGTGGCTACTGCACGTTCGTGAAGGGCCCGAACCAGAAGGGCGCATGGACGATGACGCCGGATGAGGTTCGGCGCATCGCGCTGGAGGGCGCCGAGCTAGGCTGCAAGGAGGCGCTGATCTCGCTGGGCGATCACCCGGAGCAGCGCCACCCGGAGATGGCGGAGACGTTGCATGGGCTGGGCTACGGCAGCACGCCGGAGTACGTGGCGGCGATCTCAGAGTTGGTGTTTCGCGAGACGGGTCTGTTGCCGCACACGAACTGCGGGACGCTGGACGCGGAGGAGATGGCGGCGATCGCTGAATGGAACGTGAGCATGGGCATCATGCTGGAGAGCACGAGCATGCGGCTGCACGAGCCGGGTGGTGCGCACTTCGGCACGGTGACCAAGGAACCCTGGATGCGCATCGCGACGCTGGACACGGCAGGTGAACTGGGCGTGGCGATGACGACGGGGATCCTGATCGGCATCGGCGAGACGCCGGAGGAACGGGTGGATTCGCTGCTGGCGATCAGGGGCGCGCATGAACGGCATGGGCACATCCAAGAGGTGATCGTGCAGAACTTCCGGGCGAAGAATGCCACTCGCATGAAGGGCGCGCCGGAACCGTCGACGGTGGACATGCTGCGGACGCTGGCGGTGGCGCGATTGCTGCTGGGCGCGCGCATGAACGTGCAGGCGCCGCCGAATCTGAACTCCGATGGTGCGGGGGCCTACCTGCTGGCGGGCATCAACGATTGGGGCGGTATTTCGCCGCTGACGAAAGATTTTATCAACCCGGAGGCAGCGTGGCCTGAGATTTCGCGCTTGCGGGAACTGACGGCTGAGGTGGGGTACGAACTTCGGGAGCGCACGGCGCTGTACCCGGAGTACATCGAAGGTGGGTGGCGGGTGCCAGCGCATCTGCAAGCCCGCTTGAACGAGATGACTGAGTCTGACGGATACGTAAGACATGAGTTGGAGCGCTGATGGAATTTTCACACCTGCAGGGTGCTTTGGAATCTATGGTGGACTTGGTAGATCGAGAGGTCAGCCGGATCTTGGACAAGTCGCTGAGTGGCGGTGAGGTGTCGGTCGAGGAGGGCACGCGGCTATTCGACGCGGACGGCAACGCGTTGCTGGCGATCATGGCGACGGCCGATGAGCTTCGTCGACGGACCAATGGCGACACCGTGTCGTACGTGGTCAATCGCAACATCAACTTCACGAACGTGTGCATCAAGCGCTGCGGCTTCTGCGCCTTCTCGCGTGACCATCGCCAGGAGGAGGGCTACTTCCTGCCGCTCAACGAGATCGTCCGCCGCGCACGTGAGGCCTGGGATCTGGGCGCGACGGAAGTGTGCGTGCAGGCGGGCCTGCCGCCGAAGATGGACGG
>CAUYXS010000174.1:0-3111 GCA_963577205.1 Dehalococcoidia bacterium
CGCGCCGCGACGCCAGCACAACGACGGCCAGCGTGCCGACGCTTAGCAGTCCGTAGGTCGGCACGTCCCACGTGTTGATGGCGGCCAGCGTGCCCACGGTGAACGCGAGCCAAACGAAGGCAGGCAAGCGACGCACCATGCGCACCGGGGACCTCGCGCTGAGCGCCAGGTTGACGGCCAAGCCGATTGCCAGCACCTGATACGGCAGCGAGATCAGATGGGCGTGAAGGTCCGCGAACAGGAACGTCCAGAAGGGAAATTCCGTGATGCTGATCTGCCCCGGCATGAGCCTGGAGGAGCGCCAGAAGTCGAAATGCCCGAACAGGCCACCTTGGAGCGTTCGCTGCGTCGCCTGCAATAGCTGCGCGGCGCCATCAAGGTTGGCCAGCACCACCACGAGCATCGCCGTCACCACGCCCGCCACTACCGTCGAACGGCCGGACACACGCAGCTGCATGCGGCTGCGAAGGCCCTCGGTGATGTTATAGCCAACGCTGAATGCACCGGTGAGCGTCAGCGCAAACAGCATGGGCACCGCAAGGTTGTAGGCGACCGCCGGAACGATCGCCGTCATCCTCATGAGCGTCGCGACCAGCACGAAGCCGAAGTAGTAGTAGTTGATGAACCCGCCTGAATACCACGGGTCGTACGGCGGAAAGGTCGTCGATCTGGCCACCGCCGTAAGGTAGGCCAGATCCATTGGCTTCTCGCCGCCACGGTGGGCGTGCCATAGGTCCGGGTTCGCCGCCCTGATCATCACGAAGACCAGATACGCGACGAGGAACAGCATCTCCGCAGTCAGGATGTACCGCCAATGCCGACGGACGTACTCCTTCAAGAGCGCCTGGTTGCGATAGAACACCACGCCGGAGACCGCCGCGACGAGGCCAACAGACAGGAGCACCGTCGCCCGGCTGAAGTCCCACAATCCTGTACTCGCGCCCATCCACACCAGCCACGACACCAGCAACAGGCCCAGCGGCCTGGCAAACACCACTCCACGGTCTGGCAGCCATCGCAGCGTCCTTACGGCCAGCGGCAGCGTTGCGAGGTAGATCAGCTCCAGCGCCAGCAACCAGACAAGCCAGGGCGCAACGCCGTTGATCCCTCCCTCGCTGAACACCTCCGCCCACGTGCCTCCCGCCTGCTGCTTGGCGACGGCCTCGTCGCTCAGCATCGCTCGCTGAACGGTGGGGGGTGACTCCACGTCCACCATCAGGTCCTGTATCTCGTTGCGCGTGAGCTCTCGGGTGTTCTGCCAGAGAAGGACCAGCGGGCGATCGTAGTTGGCGACGTTCTCGTCGGCCCACCCCAGGTTGAACGCCAAGGCGCCCGTAGTAGTGCCCGGGAGCTCCTCTGGCGTGGCGACACCCGCGAAGGTGAACGGGTCATGGACCCACGACACGCCTGCCAGCGTCGGATACCGCTCGAACGCCTGCACGAGCTCATAACCAAGGCTGCCATCGAACAGCGCGCGGTACATGGCAGAGGTGTACGGGTAGCGCTCGGGCACGCGCAACACGCTCCCCCAGGCCCGGTTTGAGTAGGACACCAAGTAGTCCGCATCAGCCAGGAGGTCAGAGGTCCGCTGAGTCTTGGACAGCGTGTCCGCTTCATACGCCCGCAGGTTGGCGCGAGAGTAGCGGCCCAAATCCGGAATGCCCTCGTCCCAGAAGGTCTCAGCCAACACGAGTGAGTTCTGCTCGACGTTCGCGTTGATCCATTCGGACGCCTGCACGCCGGGATGGTCCTCGCTGTAGGTGCCCACGAACGCCAGGCCATACCACGCCGTGGCGATGAAAACGAACGCGATACCCCCCAGCGCCACGCGCTCCAACCCCACAGACCGTGAACGCGCCCAGCGGTAGCCAGCGACAAGCCAGTGGCTACCCAGCAGCAGCATCAGGGGGAGCACCGGAGAGATGTAACGCAGGAACTTGACCTCGAACATCGCGATGGTCAGGAACAGCGGGACCACGTACACCAACAGCAGCACATCGCGCGCACGGGGCCGCAGGAACGCCATCACCACCGAGATGGCCAGGCCTCCCCAGGCCACGAGGCCGAGGGGCAGGCCGAAGGCCCACAACGCCGATTGTCGTATCTCGTACAGGCCGTTGCGGGCGATATCCACGTACTGGATCGTGAACGGCACGCTCCCAGCGGAGCGCACCATGTTCAACTCCCAGCCGAGGTTGCCCAAGTACTGACGGTAATCGAGCAAGGCGTACGGCTGCACGAAGACGAAGACGGCGAGCGACGTCGCTCCGGCGGCCAGTGCCCAGAGCATCACGGGTGCGATGACGGCCAAGGGCCTGGCGGGGCCTTGAGCCTGCCAGCGTCGCCACGCGATCAGCCCGTACACGGCAAAGACGGGCAGCAACAGCGGTCCACTGCTGCTCCTGAAGGCGAAGCTGAGGCCAACCATCGTGCCAAGCAGCAGGTGGTCGCGGCGGCGTCCATGGTCGAGGACGTTGAACACCCACCAGAGGGTTGCCAGCGCCAGGAACATCACGAACAGCTCAGGGCGATAGAAGTGCGCGAGCTGGATATTGATAACCGTGAACGCGCCCAGAGCCATCGCGAGGAGGCCAACAGCGGGACTGAACAGCCGCCGCCCCAGCAGGTACAGCATGACCACGGTCCCGGTGTCCACCAGCGCGCCAATCACCCGGCCAGCGATGGCCAGGTCCTGGAGCGACACGTTGTCCATGAACAGGCCCATGACGGCGCGCACAATCACCAGGATGTAGATGGCGATGGTGCCCAGGGAGAACCAGTGCGGGTTGAGTGGGCTCGCGTCCTTGTCGAAGAACGTGCCGATCCCGGGGAAGCCAGGCTCGTCGAGCGGGAAGTCCTGGTTGGCGCTCAGCTGCCAGCCAGGGCCGTCGATGAGCGTGCGGTGCATCTGCTCCGCACGCGTGTAGATGGAGCGTTCGTCGGGGTGGAAGAAGTGGCCACCGTCCCAGTCGAGTCCCTGGATACGGAGGCCAAAAGCGACAGCGGCAATCAGGAGGGGCAGCAACAGCAGCAGGCGACTACGCGTCAACCAAGGACTCCCCCAGCGAGACGCGGCAGTGGTAACGGGCGGAGTGGCGGGGGGCTGCATGG
>CAUYXS010000175.1:0-3098 GCA_963577205.1 Dehalococcoidia bacterium
GAGCCACGAACGCCACCGCGCGGGCCTGGCCTGTATGCGGTAGAACTCGCCTGCAAGAAACCGAACCCTTTAAGAGGGCCTCGCTCGCAGCTAGGCCACCTCGCAGATGACCTCGATCTCGACGGCCGCGCCCGCGGGCAGCGACGCCATGCCGACGGCCGCGCGCGAGTGGCGTCCGGCGTCGCCGAACACCTCGACGAACAGGTCTGATGCGCCGTTGATCACCAAGGGTTGCTCTCCGAAGTCCGGCGCGCAATTCACCATGCCGAGCATGCGCACCACGCGGCGCACGTTGTCGATCCCTCCGGCGCCGGCCTCCATGGCCGCGATGGCGTAAAGCCCGGCGGAGCGCGCGGCCGCGTAGCCTTGCTCTACGCTCATGGTCTCGCCGAGCTTGCCGGTGAGCGTCTTGCCGTCATCGTCCCGCGACACCTGGCCCGCAATGAACAGCAGGTTGCCAGTGCGGGCGTGGGCGACGTAGTTGGCGACGGGCGACGCGGGCGTCGGTAGCGTGAGCCCGAGTTCGCGCAGGCGTTCGGATGGCGTTGGCATGGGAATTCTCTCCGGCGTGGGGTCCGCAGCATCATATACGCATAGGCCATGTACGCCAGGGATGCCGCTAGGCGGGGGTGCCGCTAGGCGGGACGACGGAGATGTGCAGTTCGTCCAATTGGCTCACCGGCACGGGCGCGGGTGTGCCGAACAGCGGGTCGGTGCCCATCTGCGTCTTGGGGAATGCGATGACGTCGCGAATGGATTCGGCATGGTCTGTCAGAAGCATGATGAACCGGTCGATGCCGGGAGCGATGCCTCCATGGGGCGGGGCGCCAAACTCCAACGCGCTGAGGAGCTGACCAAAGCGCTCCTCCATCTGCTCGTCGGTGTAGCCAAGGAAGCGCATGACGCGCTCCTGGCGCTCGCGGTCGTGGATGCGGATGCTGCCAGAGGCAAGCTCCATGCCGTTGGCGACGAGGTCGTAGTGTCGCGCGCGGATGGCCCCGGGGTCCGTGTCCAGGAGCTCCCAGTGCTCCTCCCATGGCGACGTGAACAAGTGATGGGCGGGGCTCCAGCTCCTCGTTGCCTCGTCCCAGTCGAAGAGCGGAAAGTCGGTGACGAAGGCTAAGGCCAGCACCGAGTGGTTGATGAGGCCGAGGCGCTCGCCCATCTCGTTGCGCAGCTGCGAGAGCGCGGTGTTCACCACGGTGGAGGGGCCCGCGACGATGAGAATGAGGTCTCCGACTCTTGCCCCTGTCCGCTGGGCGATGGCCTTGACGTCGTCTAGGCTGAGCGCGCGGGCAATACCGGAGCGGACGTGGTCCGAAGTCAGTTGTTCTAGCGAGCCCGCCTCCTCGGCCAGGCCGATGGTGATTAGGCCGCGCGCACCGCGGGTCTGGGCGAAGGCGATGAGGTCGTCGATCTCGCGGCGCGAGTAGCCTGCGCAGCCGGGCGCAGCGAAGCCCTTCACCACGCCACCCTCTTCGGCTGCGCCCTTGAGGATCTGCACGTCCGAGGCGGCGGCGAGGTCAGTGAGGTCGGCGAGCTCGAGGCCGAAGCGCAGGTCCGGCTTGTCGGTGCCGTAGCGCGCCATGACATCGTCGTAGCGCAGGCGAGGGAACGGTGTTGGCGCGCTGCGGTTGGTCGCGACGTCCGCGACGATGGCGGCATAGAGTTCTTCGATGAGTCCCTGCACATCGTCCTCGTCGACGAAGCTCATCTCAAGGTCAAGCTGGGTGTGCTCGAATTGCCGGTCTCCGCGAAGGTCCTCGTCGCGGAAGCAGTGGGCGATCTGGAAGTAGCGCTCGAAGCCGGCGACCATGAGCAACTGCTTCAGCTGCTGGGGCGACTGGGGAAGGGCGTAGAAGGAGCCGGCCCGCAGGCGGCTGGGGACTAGGAAGTCCCGTGCGCCCTCCGGTGTGCTCTTGATGAGGATGGGCGTCTCGATCTCCACGAAGCCTCGCTGGTTGAGGAACTCGCGCATGAACTGCACGACGCGGTGGCGCAGCACGATGTTGTCGTGCATTGCCTGGCTCCTCAGATCGAGGTAGCGGTACTCCAGGCGCAAGAGCTCGTCCACCTGGCCTTGCGTGGCCTGGCTCACGTCGAAGGGTGTGGTCTTGGAGCGATTGAGGACACGAGTGGAGGTGGCCAGGACCTCCACTCGCCCGCTTGGCAGGTTCGCGTTCTCGGTGCCCGCGGGGCGCTGGCGAACGGTGCCGGTGATCTGGACGACCCACTCAGCGCGGAATTGCTCGGCGACCGTGTGGATTTCAGGGGAATCGCTTGGGTTGAAGACGACCTGGGCAAGGCCGTGGCTATCGCGCAGGTCGATGAAAATGAGGCCACCGTGGTCACGGCGGCGGTGGACCCAGCCAGCCAGGGTGACTACTTGGCCAATGTGGTCGATGCGGAGGTCGCCGCAGGCGATGGTCTTCAGCACGGGGTGCTCCGTTGGGGGGCCGGGCGCTCGGCGGAGCGTCGGCACACGGGTGATCGATACGGTCGAGTGGTCGATTCAGTACGGGCAGGCAGATGGTAGGGGCTGTTACATCTCGCCGACGACGTCGTCCACCGGGAGGTCGTGGCCGAGCCGCCGGTGTAGCGCCTCGTGCACCTTGACGAGGGCTCCTGCCGCGCCGGAGGTCTCGCCAGTCTCAATTTGCTGCACTATCTGGTCGACACCGTCCTGGGCCATCTCGATGACGCGACGGACGCCTAAGACCATGATGCCGAGCCATACAAACCGCAGTAGCAGGCGAGTGAGTCCGAGCACGTCTCTTCTCCTCCAGGGCGCACGCCAGAAACAGCCAGCCGGATAACCATAGCGCACAGGGCATGGCTTTCCAACGATGACGCGGCGGCAAGCGCCGTCGCCCGCTCGTCCTGAGCATGTCGGATGGCGGGCGCAAGGGAGACATTCAAGGCGACAGAGAGACGAGACTTCAAGGATGCGCAACTTCGGCGCCATCTTGCGGTGGCCGACATATTGGTGTTGTCTATGGGTGACCCATGCGCTGGATACGTACCCAGTGGGTGCTGCCCATTGGGTCCTGGATAGCCACCCGTTGGGAATGCCAGAGGAGGTTCGGCCGTGGAACTAG
>CAUYXS010000176.1:0-3079 GCA_963577205.1 Dehalococcoidia bacterium
CTTGGGTCGGGGACAAACAGCTCCATCATGCGCGCCATTCGCTCGCGCGTCGGCTCCGCCCTGAACTCGCCCAGCGCCTTGATGCCCTCAGCCGGCGTCGGGGAGTAGGCGAGCCGAGGCAAGGGGTTGTTGTTCGCCTGGAGGACGATCTTGCCGGTTCGCTGCGGGAAGTCCAGCGCGAAGCGCAGCGCAGGGATGGCCGAGGCCGACGACGCATAGAAGTGAGCTTGATCGATGCCAAGCTGGTCCATGAGGCCCGCGTAGAGCTGAGCCAGCGCAGTGTCCCCCGGCAAGCCTTCGGGACGCCTCGCCCTTTTGTCTGATTCGCCGTAGCCCGGCATATCAACGAGCAGCATACGGAAATGAGGAGCAAGTCCTTCCACGTTGAAGCGCGTGTTGTCCCAGGCGTTCGCGCCGGGACCGCCGCCGTGGAAACAGAGAAGCGCCGGGCCTGAGCCTACATCGTTGTAGTGCAACTTGACGCCATCGACGGTCGCGTAGCGGTCGGTCTCTTCTTTGGTATAGGGCATAGCAATTAGTCCTTTAGAAAGCTAACTACCAGCCGGTTCCACTCATTAGCGCGCTCGTACTGCGGCCAGTGTCCGCACCCCGCTCCGAAGAAGTGGACGCGGGCGTTCGGCATTTCCCACATCGCGGCCAGCGCGCGGTCCATCGGCACGTCACGATCAGCCGCGCCCCAGATGATGAGCGTGGGAGCCCGCACGTCCTGGATGAAGGTGAGTAGGTTTTCAGGCGGACCCTTGATGTTCCCGCGTGCTTCTTGGTAGCCAAGAGCATGAGCCGCTTCGTACCTCAGCCCGATGGCCTCCTCGCGAAGCTCCGGGCGCGATATCTGGATGTCCATTACCTCGCGAAGCCGCTCCATGGTCGGGTCGGCCCCAAAGGCCGCCGTATAGGCAGCGCCTTCCACCGGCATAGGGTTGAACATGCTGCGCCCGAGCCCCGTCGGCGCGTCGACGACGATCCGGCCCACGCGATCAGGGAAGCAGGTAGCGAAGCGCAGCACCGGGCCCGCGGCCGGCGAGCCGCCATAGAAGTGCGCCTTCTCGATGTCCAGTGCGTCCATGAAGTCGCGCAGCACATCGGAGTAGAAGATCGTGCGCGGTCCGTCCGAGGTCACTTTCTTATCAGATCCGCCCTGTGGAGGCAGGTTTACTAGCAGCGTCCGAAACTGCTTCGAGAGTGCATCGATGTTGCTGCGGTTTTGCCCCCAGGCGGTCGCGCCGAAGGCGGTGGCAGCGACGCAGATGAGCACCGGCGCATCAGTCGAGTCTGTCGGCACGGCCTGGTGGTACTGGACCAGTACGCCGTTGGCGTCCACGGTCCGCGTCGTATTCTCGGAGGTCAGGAGCATGGCGTTGCCTCGCAGCTGGACGGGGCCGGGGGCTGGCCCCGCGCCGCCTTCTTGGTATACCGAGTTAGTCGTTCTCGATGAAGTCCATCACGAGCCGGTTGAACCTATCTGCATGCTCCCACTGCGCCCAGTGGCCGCACTTGGCGAAAACGTGCAGCTGCGCATTGGGTAGCCCCCAAACGAGCCGCAAGCCGTGGTCCAGGGGGACGAAGCGGTCATCACGGCCCCAGGTCACCAGGGTGTTGGTTTGAATTTCGCCCAGGCGTGAGGTGTAGTCGGTCAGTCCACCACCCGTGGCGCTCATCGCCTTCACAAAATTCTCCAGGTGGTGCTTGTTCTTCATCATGGCGTCGTAGCGCCCCTGGATGAGGTCTTCGGTGATCTTCGACGGGTCGTACACGAAGACCTGGATCATCTGGCGCAACCCTTCGAGTGTTGGGTTGGCGTATAGGTTGAACAGCAGTTTGATTCCCTCCATCGGCATGGGGGAAAAGATGCTCTGCCCTGCCCCGCCAGGACCCATGAGGATCATCTTGCTCAGGCGCTCCGGCCACTCGAGCGCGAAGGCAAGCGACGATGCGCCGCCCATGGAGTTGCCGACCAGCGTGACTTTGTCGATGCCCAGCTCGTCAATCAGGCCTTTTACCGCGCGGGCGTTCACCTGGTCACGCGGGTCCGTAACCGTCACCTGGTCGGACCTGCCGAAACCAGGACAGTCAATGAGGATCGTACGGTACTGCTCCGCGAAGGGGCCGATGTTGCGGGAGAAGTTGCTCCAGCCGGTCGCTCCGGGCCCGCCGCCATGAAGCATGATGACCGTTTCGCCGGAGCCCGCCTCGTTGTAGTAGACCTTGTAGTCGCCTGTACTGGCGTAAGCGCCGGTTGCCTCGTCGGTGAGCGTCTGTGTCGCCATGCTTTCCTCCTACGCATGTCCGCAAGCCGTGCGTGGCATGCAACTTAGTGGGAACCTTTCCGCAGGATTGGCGGAGAACGCGGCTACGCTACCAGAAGGGCGAAGGGTGTCAAGGAAAGCACAACGAGGCCGCTTGGTTGAAGACGAGTCTATCGGCCAAGTCTTTCGCGAGGCTCGTCCGCGCAGCGAAGGAGTTCAGGCTAACAGGTAGGCCATCGGTGAGGGCTAGGTTCGAATGCTGGCCTTATCAAGCACCGGCTTAGTTGAGACGATGTGCTTGCCCAGCCCCAACTCGCCAGGCGAGATGCCGAAGGCGAGGCCCAACAACTGCGGCAAGTGCAGGATGGGCATGTCGATCTTCTCGCCCCGTTGCGCGGCTGCCTTGGGCTGGTAGCCATCCAGGTTCAGATGGCACAAGGGGCACGGCGTCACCATGGCGTCGGCACCATGGTCCTTGGCGCTGTGAGTGTGGTTGCCCACCATGGCCGTTGAGTTGGCCTCGTTGATCATGAGGATGGGGAAGCCGCAGCACTTGGTGCGGCCCGGGAAGTTGACTGGCTCTGACCCGACGGCTTCGATCACCCGCTCCAGGTAGTACTCGCGGCCGGGGTTCTCGTCGATGCCCAGCGCGTCCGAGGGCCGCAGGATGTAGCAGCCGTAGAACGGCGCGACCTTCAGGTCCGGCATGGGATTCGTCACCAGCGACTTCACTTTGTCCAGACCAACCTCTTCGACGAGGACCCAGACCAGATGCTTGACCACGATACGGCCTGTGTACTCCAGCCCTTCCG
>CAUYXS010000177.1:0-3071 GCA_963577205.1 Dehalococcoidia bacterium
AGACCGATCTCCGACGAACAAGACGTGTAGGAAGAACATGGCTAATACGGGTACGGTGAAGTGGTTCAACGATGCAAAGGGTTTCGGATTTCTGACTCGTGATGATGGAGAAAAGGATGTATTCGTCCACCACTCCGCCATTCAGGGTTCGGGCTTCAAGAGCCTGACCGAGGGCGAGCGGGTAGAGTTCGATGTGGTCCAGGGCCTCAAGGGCCCGGCCGCCGAAAACGTGGTCAAGCTCGGCAACTAAGCCTGAGCCACTGACGCGCTCTTTAGCGCCGACCAGGGGGCCTGGGCCTCCTGGTCGCTTTTCTTGGTGTTGGATCCCGGCCGTTCCATGCCGGCTATGGGGCGGATCTGTGCCAACCACCAACGTCTCGACGGACACCTAGACGTCCCATCATGCGGACGATCTCCAGGCGAGTTGCGCTCCAAGCCCTGGCTGGCCACGTCTCTAGCGCTGGGTTGAGCTTTGGCCAGCCCCTTGCCAGCGGCCCAAAGCAGCTGGCTGCGGACGCTCACACCCACGACTGGCCGTCTTTCCTCGGTCCCACTCACAATGCAGTTTCCACGGAGACGCATCTTAGCCGCGAGTTGCCTCCGCCGCTCATCTGGGAACTGGAGAAGGGCACCGGCTACACTTCTCCGGCGATTGCCGGTGAACACCTGCTTCTTCTCCACCGAGTCGGCGACCAGGAAGTGGTCGAAAACAGGCATGCGGAGACCGGCGAGATCCGCTGGCAGTTCCGATACAGCACGACCTACCGCGACCGGTACGGCTACAACAACGGTCCGCGATCGAGCCCCGTCATCAGCGGCGACCGGGTCTACACCATGGGCGCCGAGGGCCGCCTGCACTGTTTCGACCTGGAGACCGGCGATGGTCTCTGGGCTCGTGATCTACGGGCCGACTACCAGGTCAGCCAGGACTTCTTTGGCATCGCATCCACCCCGCTGGTGCATGGTGATCGACTCATCGTCAACGTGGGCGCGCCGGGTGGCGCCTGTGTCGTCGCGTTCGACGGCGCCACGGGCAGCGAGTCCTGGCACACCGGAGACTGGGGGCCCAGTTACGCGTCACCCATACCAGCGGTCATCCACGGCGAGGACCGGGTCTTCGTGTTCGCCGGCGGCGAGTCAAGGCCACCGGCCGGCGGCTTACTGTGCATCAATCCGGCTAACGGCGCGATTGACTTCGCGTGGCCGTGGCGCAGCCGCACCCACGAATCTGTGAACGCATCCTGCCCGGTCGTGTTCGGGGACCGTGTGTTCGTCTCCGCCAGTTATCGCACCGGCGGCGCGCTTGTACGGATACTCCCGGACTTCTCCCATGAGGTGCTGTGGACCACGCAGGAGTTCGCGCTGCACTTCAACACTCCGATTTACCGGAATGGCTATCTCTACGGGTTCGACGGTCGCAATCAGGGCGACGCCTCCCTCGCGTGCGTCGACGCCTCGGACGGTCGAGTTGTCTGGCGAGAAGCGCCGCTATGGTCAGAGACCTTCGTGCAAGGCGGCCGTGAGCGTCAGGCCACGGTGGGCATGGCGCGGGGCTCGCTCCTCGCCGTGGATGGCCATTTTCTCGCCATTGGAGAACTGGGCCATCTGCTCTGGCTCGATCTGACGCCTGACGGGTACCAAGAAATTTCACGGAGTTGGCTCGCGGCAGCGCAGGAATCGTGGACCCTGCCAGTGCTCAGTCGCGGGCTGCTGTACGTCATGCAGAACACACCGGATATCTTGACCGGTGCCAGCCCCCGACTCTGCTGCTACGACTTGCGGGCGTAGTCTGGCACTGGCCGTCCCCTCACCATGTCAGACGACTCGTCGAACCGACTAACGCTGTATATCGGACTCGCCATCGTGGCGGCCGTGGCGCTCGCGTTCCTGAATCCGCAGGTAGCCGTTACCTTCGAGGTGGGCGGCGAGATCTTCCTCCGCCTGCTCACGATGATGGTCGTACCGCTGGTGGTTGCCAGCGTCATGAGCGGCATCATCGGACTCGGCGATGTCCGGAAGCTCGGACGACCGGGCGGCCTCGCGGTGCTCTATTACCTGACCACCACGGTCATGGCCGTCCTTGTCGGGCTCGTGCTCGTCAACCTGATCCAGCCCGGTGTCGACACCGTCGACCAGGCGACCCTGAGCGCGATGGCGGCCGAAGGGCGGGATGTCGCTGCCGCCCAGGAGCAGGCGTCGCTGGACACGATTCTCCGCAACCTGTTGTTGATGCTCTTCACCGACAACCTCTTTGCGTCGGCGGCCAACACCAACCTTCTGCCCTTGATCGTGTTCTCGGTGATCTTCGCCGGCATGCTGACCACCATGGGATCGCGGGTGGCCGCCATCAGCCAGATGATCGTGCAGGTGAACGACGCCCTGCTCGCGTTCATCCTGCTTTTGATGCGACTCGCGCCCATTGGCATCTTCTGCCTCGTGACCGCCCGATTTGGGGAGGCCCAGGCGGAGGGCAACCTCATGGATGTCCTCCAACAAACGGGCGCCTACTTCTCGACCGTGCTCGCGGGACTCGCAGTCCATGCGCTGCTGACCCTTCCGCTGATTCTGTGGATCTTCACGAGGCGCAACCCGCTTAGGTTCATCTATCAGATGTCGCAGGCGCTGCTCACCGCGTTCTCCACGGCCAGCTCTACCGCCACGCTCCCCGTCACCATGGAATGTGCGATGACCAAGGCGGGGGTCTCGAGACGTTCAGCGGAGTTCGTCCTGCCCCTCGGCGCGACCATCAACATGGATGGCACGGCGCTCTACGAAGCCACCGCGGCGATTTTCATCGCACAAGCGATTGGGGTCGACCTCAGCCTGACGCAACAGATCGTGGTCGCCGTGACCGCGACGCTGGCCGCGATCGGGGCTGCCGGCATTCCAGAAGCTGGTCTGGTCACGATGATCATCGTGCTCAACGCGGTCGGTCTCCCAGTGGAGTACATCGGCCTGATTCTCTCGGTGGACTGGCTGCTGGATCGCTTCAGAACAGCCGTCAATGCGTTCGGCGATTCGGTCGGGTCGGCGGTCGTCGATGGCGCGTTCGCCCCTGAGTAGCGCTCGCG
>CAUYXS010000178.1:0-3040 GCA_963577205.1 Dehalococcoidia bacterium
ACGCAGAACGTTGTCGGCCCGAAGGGGCAGGGGTAACTCGCGAATAACTCTGGACTTCTGCAGTGTACAGGAAGTGCAGGTGCTGTGCAGGTGAGGGGTTTCGAGCCATGCCCTAGGCGCGACGCCAAGGGGCGCGTAGGATAAGCACATGGAACAACCGCTGCCTCGAGTGGCCCAGCTTCGGATTGGTGATCGCGTCCGGATTCAAGGGCAGGTGGGCTTGTGGAAGCTCGCAGGCCTAGACGAACGCCCGGGTTCCACGAGGGCGCGCTTCACTCTAGCGGGGGCGGGGAGCCTCACTATGTCACGGGGCGCGCGCCTCAGCGCACGGCTAGAAGACTTGGTCACAGTAGTGGCCCCAGGCTCGGGGCGCTATGTGGCTGACCTCCTGGTCTCCGAGCAAGCTAAGCCCTCTTTGAATACGCACTAGCCGGCCACTCCCCTTGGCTTCTTAATCCGAGGCGAACATCCCTTTTGCCTCGGCGCGCGCGTTTGCTCCGCCAAGGCAGTAATGCTTGGACAGGTGCAATTCATGACGAACGAGCAACGGCAGGGCAGCGGGCCTGAGCCGCCCGAAGTTGGCGGCGATGCCCGCAAGAGCCCCGGTCCTCGCGACGCCGCGGAACTGGGGACTGAGAGCACGAAGCGCACGCCAACGACACGTGCGCGCCTCACTAGCCAGGCGACGGACTGGTCGAAGGCAACGGCTGTCCGGTATGTCCCCCTTGTGAAAGAGCGCGGCACTGCGGCGGTAGGCTGGGTGACTGCCCGGGGCTGGACACCAACGGGACGCAAGGCGCTCGGCGGCCTGTTAGTTCTGATCACACTTCAGAAGCTTCTCCGCCTCCGCCGGCATAGAAAAAACACTTCCTCGCCTGACCAGACCTAAGCGACAGGCCAGACGGACGCTCGGCGCTCTACCTTCGGGCGGGCCTGGGCACGTCCGCCTAGTCTCGAAGGGTGGTGACGCCTAAGCTCTTCGTGCTGGTGCTCGCCCGCTTGTAGCCGGCGTCCGCTCTATCGCCTAAGCGTCCGTTTACGACCTCGCTCTTGCGGATCGCGGCCTCCAACCCCCGCTTCCTTGAGCACACACTTGCTCATAACGGAATCCGCGAGGCCCACAGCCACAAGAAAACCAGTAATGGCCGCGTGCCTGCGATCACGCCGAAACCTGGCACCTCGGTTGCTGCCGCTACCGGCACCCGCTGGCGATGAATGGCGCTACGCTGTTCGAGATTGGCGATTACGAACAGATTGCCGAGGCGTGAATTGAAATGATTTCTGGTTCGCTGGTGCATGCCAGCGAACGCGACTTCGCGACTAAGGCTGTTGAGCCCTTTGCCGAGGAGATCACCCAGCCCTGGTTCGGCGGAGCTAGCCGTGGCCTTGGCTGTGGTTCATCAGCGCACGCCCCAACTCACCTAATGCCAACCGCATGCCGCCAGTAAAGCCTGGTGAGCCTGCCAAGGGGTGGCGCGCAGCCCCCTAAAGCAAGAAGCTCACCTTCCCGTGGGGTCGCAGCGCGTCGAGGTCCAGGACCGCCCGGCGCTCGCTGATCTTGAAGGAACCGCCATCCCGCTGGAGCGTGTGCTCATACCGCCCAACGTAGGCGTCGGTCACCTCCAGCCGGAGGCGATAGACGATGAAGTTGGAAGTGACCCGCACCGTATCGCCAACGACCTCGCGGATGCGAACGTTTCCAATCAGACGGCGCGTACGCGAGTGCGGATGCTCGGCGTGGACGAAACGGCCCTTGAGTTGTTCGACCCGGGATTCCAGTCGCGCACGGTCGTCGGCGATGAGGAACAGACTGGTGCGATGGTCCCCGTCGGGTACGTCGGTCGGCGGGACGTAGTACCCGCACACCAAGGTGAATAGATCGAGCCACTCGTCGAGCCGCCACTCGTCGAGGAGGGCGGCCTCCTCGAACAGGAAATCCTCGACCTCATGGCGCGTGACAATGCTGGTTGCAGTAGGCATGGGCGCTTCTAGACTCCCACGCCGGCAGGGACGCCGGCGATTGACGCTGGCTCAGATGCATTCATCAGCCGTGCCCACTGCCGCCAGAATGCACGCATCTGGAGCTCGTCGTCGCCGTGGGGGTCTCGCTTCATGCCCCGCGAGATGTCAGAGTACTGGACCTCTTTGACCGTCTCGAAGCCCCGTTGGCAGGCCTCCAGCGCCTCGACGTCGTCAGGCGTGGCGAACCCGCCTGGCCCGAGGAATGTGATGAAGTTGTCCAGGCGCAGTGCGCGCTCGGCAGGCTGCTCTTCCTCCGGTCCGACACACCACGCAGTGATCTCCATGTAGCCAGGCTCGACCGGATAGAAGGTTCGTATGGTCGTCGACATGATGTCGTTGATGATGAGGTTCGGGAAGATGTGGAGGTTGCCGCCGGTCATACACACCTCGTATGCCCGCTCCTCACCGAGGCGCTCAACCGCCTTCGCGTACATCTCATCGAAGCGCGGCTTGCGGTCCTCCCCAAAATAGGGGATCCACTGGGCCATGGGCCGGCCCCATGGGGCAACGGCCCTGCCGACGATGGCGTGGCCATTGCCTAGCACCTTGGGTGTAAGTCGCGCCCGCTGGTCCGTGTCGTTGAGCATCGACCCCATCACGTCCTTGTCCAGTGCGTTCGCGCTGGCGAGCCAATCGAAGTAGCGCTTGTGCGTCGTCGCAGCGTGGTATCCGTCGATACTGTTCTCGACCAGCAACTTGTAGTTGCCCTTCATGCTGTAGGACTGGGTGCCGCTGATGACCTCCATGTGACCTTCAGACTGGTCGGCCATGACGTCGATGTAGTCTTTCGCGTCGGCCAAGTAGTCTTCTAGGCTGACGTCGTTGACCGGGTTGAAGTTAACGAAAATGAGATCCCGGTAGCTCGAAACGCCGCCGGGAGGCTCTTGCAGCCGCCGCTCATTTCGATCGAAGGCGTCGCTGTACGCATCTGCCCCCGGCAGGCCGTTGATCGCGCCTTCCGGCGTGTAGGTCCAGCCATGGTAGAAGCACTGGTGCACCTTTGCGTTCCCGCTCAGTT
>CAUYXS010000179.1:0-3038 GCA_963577205.1 Dehalococcoidia bacterium
TTTTCAACTGTCGGTCGACGAAGCCGTGCGCGAGACCGCGGCCGCAAGCGAAGACGGGGTGCGCGCGGTCATCCTGTTCGGCATTCCGGGATCCAAGGACGAGACGGGGTCGGCGGCGGCCGACCCGAAGGCGCCGGTGCAGGCGGCCATCCGGGCGCTGCGCGCACAGTGCAGCGACGTCACGATCATCACCGACGTCTGTCTCTGCGAGTACACCTCACACGGCCACTGCGGAGTCCTCGATGGCGAGCGCATTCTCAACGACCTCACGGTCGAGCATCTGGCCCGCGCGGCGGTCTCTCATGCGGAAGCAGGCGCACACATCGTCGCCCCATCTGACATGATGGATGGTCGGGTCGCGGCACTGCGTGCGGCGCTCGACGAGCGGGGGTTCGACGAGGTCGCGATCATGTCGTATGCCGCCAAATACTGCTCCGCGTTTTACGGGCCATTTCGGGAGGCCGTGGATTCGACACCCGCGTTTGGCGATCGACGCACCCACCAGATGGACCCAGCGAACACCGATGAGGCGCTGCGCGAGGTCGAGATCGATCTCGACGAAGGGGCAGACATCGTCATGGTCAAGCCGGCGATGCCCTATTTGGACGTGATCCAGCGCGTGAAAAGCACCTTCCGCCAGCCGACCGCGGCCTATCAGGTGAGTGGCGAATACGCCATGTTAAAAGCCGCAGCGCGCCAGGCATGGATCGACGAACCCCGAGCCATGATGGAAAGCCTCACCGCCATACATCGAGCCGGCGCCGACATCATCGTCACGTACTACGCGCGCGAGGCGGCTCGCGCCTTGGCGGATCCGGACCGGGCCTAAACGATGTCTACGCGGCGAAAAAAGCGAGCGCTTCGCACTGGCCGAACGACGACCGACGCGAGGTCGGACGACACGACGCGCGCGGCCGATGCGATCAGCGCGCCTGAATCTCTGCCACTGGGCACGTTCCTCCCGTACGGTGTCGCCATCTTTGTCGTTGGCCTGCTCATCCGCGCGATCCATATCTGGCAGATACAAGACGCGCCGTTCTTTCCGCTGCTCATGGGCGACGCGCAGAGCTACCACGCCTGGGCACAGGGACTCGCGGCCGGCGACTGGATCGGAACCGATGTCTTCTACCAGGCACCTCTGTATCCCTACGTCCTGGGCCTCATCTACACCGTGTTCGGCGAGGGCCCCATGGTGGTGCGCGTCTGTCAGGCCGTAATGGGGGCGCTGGCCTGCGTGTTCCTGGCCTTCGCTGGCTGGCGGCTCCTGTCGAAGCGCGTCGGGCTGATCGCGGGCCTGCTGCTAGCCTGCTATGCCCCGTCCATCTTCTTCGACGGCATCGTCCAGAAATCGGTACTTGACGCGTTCTTCCTCTGCCTGGCGCTGGCACTCCTGAGCGGCCTGATGCACGACCCGACACGTCGATGGCCCTGGCTCTGGGTCGGCGTGACGATCGGGTTTCTCGTGCTCACGCGGGAGAACGCGCTGGTGTTCGTCTTGCCCATTCTCGCCTGGCTGCTCTGGTGGCAACGCCATCTCGCGCGGGAGCGCTTCGTGCTGGCGGCCTTCTTGCTCGCCGGCTTATCGGCGGTGCTACTTCCCGTGGCCACTCGCAATCTGGCCGTCAGCGGCGAGTTCTACCTGACGACGTCGCAGTTCGGACCGAATTTCTACATCGGCAACAACGAGGATGCCTCCGGCATCTACCAGCCGCTACGCTTCGGCCGGGGCGACCCCCGTTTTGAGCGCCAGGATGCCACGGACCTGGCCGAGCAGGACACGGGCCGATCATTGAGTCCGGCTGAAGTATCGCGCTATTGGACGCAGCGGACCTTGCGCTACATCACGTCTGAACCACTTGATTGGCTCCGGCTGATGGGACGTAAAGTGGTGCTGGCCTGGAACGCTGGGGAGGTGGCCGACACTGAGGACCAGTTGAGCTACGCCGACCGCTCGTTTCTGCTCCGCATGTTCGGCTCGGTCTGGCACTTCGGTATCCTGGCCCCACTGGCGCTCTTCGGAGCCTGGGCGACCTGGCCCAGGAAACGTGAATTGACATTGCTCTATTTGCTGCTGGCGACCTACGCCGTGACCCTCGTCGGGTTCGCCATCATGGCGCGATACCGCTATCCGATGGTGCCGTTCCTCATCCTGTTCGCGGCGGCTGGCCTCGCCAACATCGGACCGCTGGTACGTAGCCGGGCACGGCCAGAGTTGGCCTGGGGTGGCGCGGCCGTCGTCCTCATGGCGCTGTTCAGTAACTGGCCCGCGTTCTCGATGGCCCAGATGCGAGCGGTCACAGAGAGCAACGTCGGCACGGAGCTCCAGACACAGGGTGACCTGGGCGCGGCCATCGCGTTGTATCGCGACTCGCTGGCCCGCAATCCGAACAACGCGGTGGCCCTGACCAATCTAGGCACGGCGCTCGCCGCAAGTGATCAGGTGCCAGAAGCGATCACCCACTACCGCCGGGCACTGGAGCTCGCCCCCACCGATGCGGACGCCTTCTTCAACCTGGGCAACGCCTTGGCCATCGAGGGCGAGTTGGAGGATAGCGCGGAACAACTCCGGTCGGCGATCCAGCTCATTCCGGACTTCACCGAAGCGCACGTCAATTTGGGGAACGTGCTCGTGGAGACCGGCGAACTGGAGGAAGCGGAACGTCATTATCGGCGGTCAACGGAACTGGAGCCAGGTTGGGTCGAGGCCTACAACAATCTCGGCCTCCTTGCGATGGCGCAGGAACGTCCGGAGGACGGGCTCACGCTGTTTCGCCAGGCGGTGGAGGTCGATCCCGAGTTCAGCGACGCTCACACGAACCTGGCGTCGGCGCTACAGGTCAACGGCGAGGTCGAGGAGGCACTCGTCCACTTCCGTCGTGCGGTCGAGCTGTCGCCCGAGTCGGCAGCCGCGCACAACGATATCGGGATGGCACTCGGTTCGCTCGATCAGCTCGAAGAGTCTGCCGCGCACTTCCTGCGGGCAACCGAGCTGGAGCCGACGTTCTATGACGCGCGCAACAATCTCGCCATGGCCTCGG
>CAUYXS010000180.1:0-3036 GCA_963577205.1 Dehalococcoidia bacterium
TTCTCAGAGATCAAACTCATCATCCCAACACAGCCTTTCCTCTTCGGTTAGCACCCACTCACCTGCTCCATCCTTATGTTCAACAATTTCTCTCCACAAAATAGTTCTCGGTTATGGTTATTCTTAGGTCTTCCTTACCTGATCTCTGAGAAGGATTTATGTTCGATACGGTAGAACTAATAATTGCAGCTGGGAGAGGAGGAGATGGCCGCATTTCCTTCCTCCAAGAATACGCACGACCCAAGGGAGGACCTGACGGCGGCGATGGTGGTTGGGGCGGCAGCGTTATCGTCATGGTCGACCCGGACCTGCGGTCCTTAGGCCATCTGACACGTACTCCACGGATCGAGGCAGCTGATGGGACACCTGGAGGATCTAACCGTCGAACAGGTAAAGGGGCCAAGGATACGGTCGTAAAAGTGCCTGCAGGCACGATGGTCTGGGACCTCGATGGGGAAGAGCCAGCCCTCATGGCGGATCTTGTCGGGCCTGGATGGAGTCTTGTCGTTGCCGCTGGGGGCGAGCCAGGTCGAGGGAACCCTCACTTCAAGGGGTCGACGAACCAGGAGCCGTTACTGGCTGAAGGCGGCATGGACGGCGAAGAGCGCCGCGTTAAATTTGAGGTGAAGTTGCTGGCCGACGTGGGGATCGTTGGTGCACCCAACGCGGGTAAGTCGACGCTGCTGAGTCGAATTTCGCGGGCTCGACCAAAGGTTGCTGATTACCCATTCACCACGATTGAGCCGATGCTTGGTGTCGTTGAGCGTTATGGTCGTTCACTGGTGGCTCTTGACGTGCCAGGGCTGATTGAGGGTGCACATGAGGGTAAAGGACTCGGACTAGAGTTCCTCCGCCACGTAGAGCGGGTACAAGTGCTGGTGCACCTGATTGATGGAACCGCGGAAGACCTTGCTGATGAATATATAAGGGTCGCGGCCGAACTCGCTGCATACCCTGGTGACCTCGCGGAAAAGCCGCGGGTGGTTGCTGTAACGAAGCTGGATATCCCGGAGGTGCGTACACGACTGGAGCAGCAAGCGGGAGCTCTTACCAACGTCGCAGGTGTGGCTCCGCTAGGCCTGTCGCCAGCGACAGGGGAAGGCGTGGAGCACTTGCTGGAGCAAGTGCTGGCCCTAGTGCCGATACCGACTGGGCCTCGCGAGACGCCTCGCCGTATCGAACGTCCCATCGAGCTAACGCGGCGCCCGCGAGTACAGATTCACCGTGAGGGAGCGACGTTTGTCGTAGAGCAGCGAGATGTCGAGCGGGTTGTCGCAGTTGCTGACCTTAACGACTGGAGCGCACGTATGCAATTTCACCGGCTGTTGGATCAGCATGGCGTGCTTAAAGCCCTGGAAGCAGCCGGAGCTGGCTCAGGGGACACCGTGCGGATTGGCCATGCGGAACTGGAGTGGCAGTAGTGCGGGTGGGGCTGCTGGGCGGGACGTTCGACCCTGTTCACAATGGCCACCTCGCGCTTGCAGACGCTGCCATCGAGCAACTGGCGCTTGCGGGCGTTTGGCTGGTTCCAGCCGGCGTGCCATGGATGAAGCGCATTGAGCCACGGTCTGCGCCCGAGCACCGGAAAGCGATGGTCGAGTTGGCGATCGCTGGCCGGCCAGGGCTGCACCTGCTCACCAATGAGTTAGATCGGCCAGGGGACACGTACACAGTGGACACTCTTGATGAGGTGCATGCCGGACCCATGGCGGCTGCCGAACTGTTCTTCTTGGTCGGCGCTGACGCCTTGGGGGGCATGCACCTCTGGAAGGATATTTCTCGCGTATTCGAGCAGGCGACAGTAGCGGCCGTCGAGCGGGACGGCCGCCGACCGGACCTCGCTGACCTGGACGCCGTCGCGCCGGGGGCCAGCGCGCGAATCACGTGGGTGACGATGGCGCCGGTCGCTATTAGCGCAACGGTGTTACGCCAGCGCGCAGGGAATAGCGAATCGTTGGAGGGGGCCGCGCCGGACCCTGTGGGGGACTACATCGCGGCTAAGGGCCTATACCGTGGCGGCATTTGGGCCGCGCAAAGAGGAGCACATACATGACACAGGTGAAGGACGGCCTCCCCGAGCAGATACTGGCGGCGGCGCAGGAGGTGGGCGCGCTTATGTTCGGTGAGTTCACGCTAGCGTCAGGGCAGCGAAGCAGCTACTACTTTGATGGACGGCTCCTAACGCTGTCGCCCATTGGCCTGCGCCTGGTCGGGGAAGCGCTGCTGCCTGTCGTCCGTGCGGCTGGAGCCGAGGCAGTGGGCGGCCCGACGCTAGGCGCCGATCCTATGGTGAGTGCCGTGGCCTTGCTGAGCGCGCAGGATGGCGGCCGCTTGGTGCCCGCATTCATTGTGCGCAAGGGCGAGAAGGGCCATGGCACCGGAAAGCTCATCGAGGGGCCGCTTCCCGCTGGTTCGCGGGTCGTGATCGTCGATGACGCGTGCTCCACCGGAGCGAGCTTGTTCCATGCCATCGAGGCAGCTGAGGCAGCAGGCCACGAGGTGGTGCTGGTGGCCTCCATCCTAGACCGCCACCAAGGCGGGAGCGAGGAACTGGCCCGGCGGGGGTACCGATTTCACACTATCCTCGAATCGGATGCCGAGGGCAATGTTCGCCAGGCAGGGGCGGCGGAGTAAAGCGAGCCATGGCAATCACGCGCAGCGAACCCTACCCCGGCGCTCACCACCGTGTGCGGGCCGGTACCACGGTGTATTTCGCGGGCCAGGCATCGGTCGACAAAGCGGGGAATTTCGTCGGCAAGGGAGATCCGGAAGCGCAGGCCTTCGAGGCGCTACGCAGCCTTGAGCGGCGGGTTCAGGCCGAAGGCGGGACCATGGCGAACGTTGTTAAGGTGACCACGTATATGACCGATCGCGCGTACTACGGAGCGGCAATGCGCGCCAGGCAAGAAATATTCGGGGACGCGACACCTGCGAGCACGACGGTGGTGGTGTCCGGCTTCGGAAGCCCGGATATTCTTATCGAGGTCGACGCAGTGGCCGTGCTGGATTAGAGAGCACTAGACGTCGAGGTTCTGC
>CAUYXS010000181.1:0-3002 GCA_963577205.1 Dehalococcoidia bacterium
AAGAACGCCTCTTCGGACGCTGACCAGATCGCTGTTGCGAGGGTCTTGAAGCCGATGGGGCTCAGGATGAGCGTCGCGGGGAGCTCTTTCATAGCGAGCAGGAACACCAGCGCGGCGCCCGCGGCGACGCCTCGATAGAGTAGCGGCAGCGTCACGCTGACGAACGCCAGCATAGGCGTCCGGCCCAGACTTCGCGCCACTTCCTCCAGCCGAGGGCTTACCTGTCGGAGCGACGCCTGCGTCGCGCCGACAGCCGCCGGTAGGAACAAGACCATGTAGGCGAGCACGAGCAGCAGCAGCGTCTGATAAAGCGGCGCTGCGTAGGCGGACGCGAAGAAGACGAACGCCAACGCGACGGCCATGCCCGGCAGGGCGAAACCAACGAACGTGAGCCGCTCGATCGCCGCGCTAAGCAGGCCGGGAAAGCGCACGGACAGCACGGCCACCGGCACTGCCGCGACCGCGGCCGCACCCGCAGCGAGGCCCGATACGTACAGTGAGTTGCGCCCCGCCGTCCACAGGGTGTCGAGCGGCTCGCCCGCACTCACTCCCCGCACGACCCAATACATAAGCACCGCCAGCGGGGCAAACAGCGCGATGCTCACCACGGTCCATACGAACCCCGCCGCGGGGTAGCGCCACGCGCCCAAACGCACCAACGAGGCACGGCGCGCCGTTCCGGGCGTGACACGGTGGTAAGTGCCGCGACCTCGAGTGAACGACTCAACGAAGAGCAGCGTAAGTGCGATGCCAACCAGCACCAGCGAGAGGCCGGCGGCGAGGGTTCTATCAAATGCGGAGTCATACTGAATGAATATGGACCAAGTGAAAGTCTGGTAGCGGAGCAGCGACACCGCACCAAAGTCGCTGAGCGTGTAGAGCGCTACCAGCAAGCCGCCGGCGACGATGGCGGGCCGCAGCAGCGGAAGCGTCACCAGCACGAATGTGGCGCTTCTGGGCCGGCCGAGACTGCGCGACGCCTCCTCCAGGCCTGGGTCCATACGAGCCAGGGCCGCGCGCACCGGGAGGAGCACGTAGGGATAGCTAAGCACCACGAGAGTGAAGGCCGCGCCGGGCAGACCGAATACCTCCGGCAGGCGATCAACGCCCAGCGGCTCCAGCCAACCTTGAACCATTCCTTTCGGACCGAGCGCGATCACGACCACCAGCGCGTACACATAACTTGGCATTACCAGCGGCAGCGCCGTGAGCACACCAAGGACTCCGCGCAGCGGGATGTCGGTACGCTCAGTCAGCCAGGCCAGCGGGACCGCCAGCGCAATGGACATCCCTGTCACAATGATGATCAGCAGGACGGTACGCCAGATAATTCCAAGGGTGCGCGTTGTGGCAAGGAGGTCCCATAGCGCGGCCTCGCCACCGAAGGCACGGATGCCAAGGTACACCGGCGGCAGCAGCATCACAGCAGCGACGACGGCAGCTGGCACCCAGATAAGCAGGGGGGGGCGGCGTCGAGGCCGGCGCGTCAGCTCCGGCGCGCCAGCCCCCGCCAATATGGCGCGACCTTCGGCTATGGGAGCGCTCCTGCCTCGCGCATCAGCTGCTGAGACCCATCGATATCTGCCAGGTCCGCCAGCCTGATATCCGGCCCGTTGATCTGACCCAAGGGAACCAGGAGGCGGTGCGTGGGGATGCTCTCGACCAACGGGTACTCGTAAGTCTGGGCGGTGAAGTAACTCTGGGCCGCGGCGGACAGAAGGAAGTCGACGAACCGCTGGGCGTCCTCTTTACGGCCGGATGAGTCGAGCACGCCGGCGCCTGACACCATCACAAGGGAACCGGGGCCGCCATCAGGGAGGTGGTAGTTCCGGGCGGGAAAGCCCTCGCCCTCTTCTGCGAGGAAGCGGTAGAGGTAATAGTGATTCACCAGCCCGATGTTGATCTCACCAGATCCCACTGCGGCGACCTGCGACGAGTTGTTGGGATACACGTTGACGCCGTTGGCAACCATGCCCTGGACCCACGCCAGCGCTCGCTCCTCTCCCCAGGTACTGCGCATGGCGGTGATCATGGTGAGGAACGAACCGTTGGTAGGAGCCCAGCCCACACGCCCGCGCCACTTGGGGTTCGTCAGGGCCTCCAAGTCCTGCGGAAGGTCGGCTTCGGCCAGCACCTTCGTGTTGTAGACGAGCACGCGTGCCCGGCCGGAGACGCCGACCCACAGGCTCTCCGGCGATCGTGCCCACTCAGGTACCCGGGCGAGAGTTTCAAAAGGCAAGGGGCTGAGCAGGCCCGCAATCGCACCCAGACCGCCGGGGTCCTGCGCGTAAAACACGTCGGCCGGGCTGTTGTCGCCCTCTTCCAACAGCGTTGCCGCCATGGCGGCGGTACTGCCGTACTTAACCTCGACATGAACTCCCGTGGTCTCGGAGAAGGCCTGAATGATGGGGGCAACCAGGCTCTCGCTACGCCCGGAGTAGATGGTCAGCGTGTCGTCGCTACCGCCGCACGAGGAGAGGAGCATGGCGACAAGCGCGGAGAGAGCGAGCACAGGGGCTAACCCCAAGCGCAGGGAAGGGCGGAACGAGTACATGACTAGGTCACTTCATCTAAGTGTTCGTACGTACGAATATTCCATTATGTCCACACGCTGTCAAGCGCTTACGGCAAAGAGAGAGGGGCCCTTACGGTCGGGCCCCTCTCTGCTACGAAGTCGCTTGGTTTCGGCTCCGCGCCTACGGCTGGAACACGGCGAAGCATTTCTCGGAGTTGAAGATCCAAGTCTCCAAGTAGTCCACGATCTCGGCTTTACGGTCCTGCATGGCGCCAGCCAGGCAGATCCAGTTCTTGAACTCGGCGTCGCCCGCGTCGTCGATTTCGGCGTTGTTCAGGTTCCGCCATTTGCTCTGCTCGCCCGACTTGAGTTCTTCGAACCGCGCACGGTCGAAGTCGCGGTCCGGCCACAGCCAGTTGTGCTTAGTCGTCAGGAAGGCGTGCGACCACCCCGAGGAGGCCATGATCACGTAGCGGCCCGGCATCTC
>CAUYXS010000182.1:0-2988 GCA_963577205.1 Dehalococcoidia bacterium
CCAGCAAGATGGCTAGGTCGGCGTCTTGGAGGGCGTCGGGGATGGCCTTAATACGCATCTCCGGGCCCAAGGCCTCGACGGCCTCCGGGGGGACCATCCGGCTATCGAGAGACAGCCGGATGACATCCTGCATCACCTCCAGCGGCTCCTTCTTGAAGCGCACCGCGAAGGACTCCAACATCTCAAAGTTGATCTCGCCATCGATGGCCGCTCGAATCTTCTCGTCGTTGACTAGCGTACCAAGCTCGACGGGGCCCTTGATGCCCAGGTGCTTAACCAGGGTGTCGATGAGCGTTGCGTGGCCTGTCAACCGCGCCAGGAGTTCCCGGACGGTGTCCGTGGCTCGAATTTCGCGCCCGCCGTTGGCTTCCTCGAGGACGGCCCGAAGCTTGTCGATGTGCTTGCCGGCGGCGATCTCCTTGGCCAGGCGCCGCTCATCCGCCGCGGTAAGCAGCGTGACGCGGCCGATCTCCCGCAGGTACATGCGGACCGGGTCGTCGATCAGCTCGGAGCCTTCGTCGGGAGCCTCGCTCTCGGCCTTCTCGTTGGCGGCTTCTCGCTCGGCGGCGGCGTGCCTCGCTGCCTCCGTCTTGGGCGCGGCCGCGACGGCCGCGACGGCCTGGGCGATGCCGGCCAACTCGCTGGGGGTCGGGGTTGGCTTGCCGTCAGCCTCGGCTACCGCTGTGGCGGCACTCTTACCGGCAATCGCCTTTTCCTCGACGTCCTCTTTGGTTTCGCGGGGTGCTGTCTGCTTGCGGGTAGCCAATGCGGTATTCCTAACCGATGCGAATGGCGCCCTTTAGGGCGCCTTCGTTCCTTCGGTGTAGAGCTCTCGTAGCCGCTCGTTGACGCCCAAATCAGGCGCCTGGCCGAGCTCCTCTTCGTCACTCGCCATAACCATTCGTTCCTGCTCCTTGAGGTCCCGGAGGAACCGAATCTCAAGGTCACGCGCGCAACTGTCGAATGCGCCCGTCCGTTGCTTCGGGTCCATCCCGGGAAGTTCCAGGATCAAGAGACCATCGAGAAGGTCAGCGAGGTGACCATCAAGCCGCGAACGCGTGCCCTCAATTGTACCACCGCCCTGGAGTGCGCTCAACAGTGCTCGGTTCTCAGGACGCTGGAAATGGTCTGCGCGAAGCTCCGTTCCGCGAGGTAGTAGCTCGGGGTAATTCACAAGCAATGCCAGTAGGTGCGTCTCCTTCGGATCGCCATCCGCGCGCCGGAAGGGAGTCGCGGCCTCGGCCGGCTCCGCCATCGCCTGACGCGCGGGCCGTTGGGCGCCAGCGCGTGGCCTGCGACCGAGGTGGGCGACTAGGGTAGCAGCCTCCACCTCTAATATTTTCGCCAGACGGCCGACGTAGCGGTCCTGCTCAGTCCAGCTCGCGGAGAAAACGATTTCCCTGAGCGCCTCGGCCGCCTGCGCTTTGGCAGCGGCCGTGCTCAGGTCCATGTGCGCTGGCGCGGCATCCAACAGAAACTCAGCCAGCGACGACGCCTCGTCCACGGCGTGCCGCCACAGCGATGCGTCCGTCCGTATCAAGTCGTCGGGGTCCTTGCCCAGCGGCAGCCGCGCCACGCGGAACACGTCGAACACCATCGAGCGCTGCCGCAAGGCGTTACGGCGTCCGCGAGTCGCCCCGGCGTTGCGCTGCGCCAGATCCAGCAGGCTCCGGAACATCGCTCCTTGGCCAGCTGCGTCGGCGTCCAGCGCAAGGACGACGGTGTCGGCCCGCGCCAGCAACAGATCAACCTGCGCTTGCGTCAGCGCCGTGCCCATCGACGCGACCACGTTGCGGAAGCCTTTCTCATGCGCGGCGATGACGTCCATGTAGCCTTCGACCACCACGGCGCGGCGCCCGTCGTTGGCGATCGCTTCGCGGGCCCTGTCCAGCCCGTACAGCAGCCGGCTCTTGTCGAAGGCGTCCGTCTGCGGAGTGTTCAGATACTTCGGGGGCGTGTCGTCCAGCGCACGGCCTCCGAACCCGACTACATCCCCGCTCTCGTTGCGGATGGGAAATGTCAGCCGTCCGCGGAACATGTCTCGAACCGACCCGTCGTCGCCCATGGTCGCAAGGCCCGCGGCGACGGTGCGCTCGCGGGAAAAACCAAGGCCGTCGAGCCGCCGCGCCAGCTCGTCACCGTTGGCTGGGCCATAGCCCAGGCCGAACGCCGCGATGACCTCGTCCCCCAGTCCTCTGCCGGCCAGGTAAGCACGGACATTGGAGCCTCGGTCCGACGCCAGCGCGTCCTTGAAGAATCGGTTCGCTTGCTCGTTCAGCTCCACGTGCGGGCTGCGTGGTGCAGCATCCGGCGCTCTGCGATCAGGGACTTCGACGCCAGCCTCTGCTGCCAGCTGGTGCAACGCGGAAGGAAAGTCAACACCATCGGCGCGCATGACGAAGGAGAAGGCGTCACCGCCCGTCGCACATGCACCGAAGCAGCGCCACGTCTGGCGGTCCGGAAAGACGACGAAGGAGGGCGTCTTCTCCTGGTGGAACGGGCAAGGCGCCTTGAAGTTACGCCCCGCCTGTTTCAGTGCGGGCACGTACTTGGAAACGACGTCGACGATGTCGAGTCGCGCCTTGATGTCGTCGCTGATCGCCATAACCAGAGGTGGCGGGGCCACCCATTTCCCTCATCTGAAGTCTACGTAGTTCTCCCTCGCTTCTCGCAAGTGGCGCGCGCGCGTTTTCGAGCCTGCGCACACGGTCACAAGAGCAAAGAAGCGCATGGATGCCCGCGTGTGCACCTCGGCGGGGCTAAATCCGACCCTTGAAAACGTCGGATACGATCCCCGGCCGGAGGCCTTCGGCAGTCAGCAGCGCGAACTGGTCGGTCATGCCGGCAATGTAGTCGGCGACAGCGCGCTCAGTGGGGTCGCCACGCCCGAAGTAGCGCTCCGGTACCTCGTTCGGGCGGCGCAGGAACTCGTCGTACAGGAACTCGATGATGAGGCGTGCGTGCTTGCCCTCCGGCGCGTGCCCCTCC
>CAUYXS010000183.1:0-2974 GCA_963577205.1 Dehalococcoidia bacterium
TGGCCCGCTCCCTGGTCGTCCTGAAGGCCGACTCGGGTGAAAATGCGGTCGACGAGCCCGATGCGCGCCGATTTAGCTGGCACGAAACTGCCCATCTGGGCCATGAGCGTGATCAGCGCGGCCTGCCGCAAGTAGGTGGACTTGCCCGCCATGTTGGGCCCGGTGAGCACGACCAACTGGGCGTCCGCACCGGAGAGCCGCAGGTCGTTGGGAACGAATGACCCAGCGGGCAGCATTCGCTCCACCATCGGGTGACGTCCGTCCACGACATCGATGACGCTGTCGACATCTAGTGCCGGCCGCACGTACCCGTAGCGCGCCGCCGCCTCGCCCAGAGCAACGACCACGTCGACCTCCGCGATGGCTCGGGCGGTGGCCACAATATCCGCCGCCATCTCGCCGACCTGCCGGCATACTTGGCGGTACAGGGCCGACTCCAGCTCCTCCATGCGCTCACGCGCGTTGAGAACACGGCTCTCGTATTCCTTGAGCTCCGGCGTAATGAAGCGCTCTCCGCCAGTGAGGGTCTGGCGGCGCACGTAGTCATCGGGTACCCGCTCTGCGTGGGTGTTCGACACTTCGAGGTAGTAGCCGAAGACTTTGTTATAGCCCACCTTGAGCGTTGGTATGCCGGTGCGCACCCGCTCGCTGCGCTCCAGCCCAGCAATGTAGTTGCGCGCATCCGCTGACGCTAAGCGCAGCTCGTCGAGCTCTCGCGAGAAGCCGCCCTGCACAACGCCCCCCTGTCCTACCTCGCCTTGCGGGTCGTCGGCGAGCGCCTCGGCAATCAACGCGACGGCGTCACCGCACGGGCGCAGGCCCGCACCGAGCCACGCAAGCGGTGCCCCGCCTTCTCTAATCTGGACGACCAAGGCGGGCACCTGCTCCAGCGAGTAGCGGAGCGCAACGACCTCACGCGGCAACGCCATGCCTGCCCCAATGCGCGTCAGGGCGCGCTCCATGTCACGGATCTCGTCGAGCAGTGCCTGCACGCGCGACCGCGGGACGGTCCCGTCCTTGAACCAGCCAACGGCGTCGTGGCGGCGGTCCAGTTCATTGAGATCCAGCAGCGGCTCGGCGATCCAGCGCCTCATCAGCCGGGCACCCATGGGTGTTTTCGTGTCGTCCAGCACCGCCAGGAGCGATCCTTGTCGCTCGCCGAGGCGCCCGGCCTCGAAAAGATCGAGGTTCCGCCGCGTCTGCGGATCGAGGACCATGAAGGCGTCTGCGCTGTAGGTACGCAGCCCCATCAGTTGGCCAAGGACGGCGCGGTGGGTCTCGCGCAGGTAGCCGACAACGGCGCCCGCCGCCGCGGTCGCCAGGTCCAGCCCCTCGCAACCGTAGGCGTTGAGGCTGGCCACGCCAAAGTGGTCGAGCAGCAGGCGCCGCGCTGTGCGCGGCACGAAAGCCGCAGCATCCAACATGGTCCGCGAGTACTCGGTCCCGCCACCGTCGGTCAGCCGCAGCGCCTCGCCGTTCGGCGACGGAACCAGCACTTCGGCTGGCGCCAGGCGCGCCAACTCACGCGGGACGAACGCAGCGTCGACCTCCGTGGCCGCGAACTCGCCCGTGGTCACATCAACATGGGCGATGCCCGCGCGTCCAAAGCCGGGAGCAACGGCGACGAGGTAATTGTTTGCCGCCTGGTCGAGCAGCGCGGGCTCAACGACCGTCCCGGGCGTGACGACGCGGACCACCTCGCGGTCGACTAGCGTGCGCCCTGTCGGCTGGCTGGTCTGCTCGCAGATAGCGACGCGGTGCCCTTTCTTGATGAGGCGAGCCAGGTACCCGTCAAGGGCATGGTAGGGAATGCCGGCGAGGGGCACGACCTCGCCCTGGCCCATGTCTCGCTTGGTCAGCACGATCTCCAAGTCGCGCGCGGCGATCCGGGCGTCGTCATCAAACGTCTCGTAGAAGTCGCCCATACGAAACAGCACGAGCGCGCCCGGGTAGGCGGCCTTGATGTCGAGGTATTGCTTGCGAACCGGAGTCGGCACCCGTCGATTCTAACGAAGCAAGCGGCGCTCAGTAAGCAGCTAGCGGCATGTCGTCAGCCGGAGGGCTCCTGTGCCGGCTCGCCGGTCGACGCCAGAGCGCGTTCCCGTCGCCGCGGCGCCATCCCTTTCAGCGGCAGTTCGCGAAGGAACAGTGATGCGATGAATGCAACGGAGACGAAGACGAGGCTGAGCAGGAAGACGTCGCCGACGGCATCCGCCAGTGATACGCGAAGCAACTCAACAGCGTTGGCGAAGGCGTCGGCTCTACCAGCCTCACCTGCCAGCTCGTCGGCGATGCCGGTCCGCCCTGCCACATCTATGAGCAGTTGCGGGCTTTCTAGGGCCTCGCGCACGCCCTTCGGCAGCACCTCCTCCAAAGTCCCCTCCAGCCCTTCTCGGACCCCGCGCTGCACGCCAGTGGCGACCAACGAGCCCATGATGGCGACGCCGATGGTACCGCCGATCTGGCGAAAGAATTGGGTCGTGGACGTGACGGTGCCCATGACGCGTTGCTCGAACGCGTTCTGCACGGCAATGAGATAAACCGGGAACGTCGTTCCGAGGCCGAACCCCACCACCATTAGGTTCTGGACAATCGTCGTCGTCGTCGTGCTCTCATCGACCTGCGAGAGCAGGTAGAGGCCGACGGCCATGATCGCCAGTCCCCCTGACCCGAACACCTTGTAATGCCCCGTGCGCGAGATGAGCTGCCCAGCGATGGTCGAACTCACGACGATCGACAGGGACATGGGAATTATGACGGCACCAGAGTTGGTGGCGGACACTCCTCCGACACCTTGGACGAACAGCGGGATAAAGACAACAGCACCAAACATGCCGAGACCGGTCATGAAGGTTGCCACGATGGAGACGCTGTAGACCGAATTGCGGAAGACCCATAAGGGAATGATGGGCTCCGCCGCCGAGCGCTCAATCAACAGGAACGTGGGCAGCATCAGCCCAGACCAGGCGAGCAT
>CAUYXS010000184.1:0-2956 GCA_963577205.1 Dehalococcoidia bacterium
TCGCAAACGCTCCTTCGTGTAATGGGCATACCTAGACGGTCAAATTCGTACCTGTGAGACTCGTTTGGGCCACCGGATGGTCCCGGTTGGGCTTGCTCCGCTCCTTGTGACGAAGGCCAATCTGGGCTAACCAAAGACTAGGATACAGTGTTACGAATTTCGATGCAAACATTCTTCATAACCCAAGGCAATGTCCTTGCGAACGAACGAAACACGAGTAATGGAAAAGCAAAACCTGTGTAAGGAATCCGTAATGGCTTTGCTTTCACACATCCAGTGATCCACGTTTGGGCTCCCCTCACCGATCGCCCGGCCACCCAGGGCCTCGTCAACGAAGACTGGCACGCAGTCCATGCGTACGACTCCGGCTCCGAGGTCGTCCGCTACATGCCATTCAAGTTCAACGTCGAGCAAGAGTGGCAAGGCTTCGTTGCCCCCCGCACGGAATAACGGCTCGCTAACAGGAACGCCAAGGAGGAGACGATATGGACACTGAGACCAAACGCGCGCTGGAGACGGACCGCACTATCGACATTACGATGACTGGCCGCAAGACCGGCCAGATCCGCCGCAAAGAGATCTGGTTCCACAACGTCGGCGGACAGATTTACATCACCGGCACTCCAGGGAGCCCGCGCGACTGGTATGCCAACCTCGTAGCTACGCCGTCATTCACCTTCCACTTGAAGGGCAGCGTGCAGGCCGACCTCGCGGCAGAGGCGACTCCTGTCCGAGACCCTGCCGCGCGTCGCGCCGCCTTCGAGGAGCTGCTGCCCGGCATCGATCGGTTGGCCGAGATCGAAGGCTGGGTGAAGGAGGCGCCGCTAGTCTACGTTACCTTCTCTGGCGAGTAGCTGCGATGGCTAGCCATCGGGCGGGGTGCCAGCCTCGATCGCGTTGACACGCTGCTTCATCCGGCGCTCCAGACGGGGCCGCGGCAGCATGAGGTAGTGATTGCAGGTGAGACATCGGATGCCGATGTCAGCGCCGAGCCGCTCGACACGCCATGCCGTGCCTCCGCAGGGGTGCGTCCGTCGCAGGGTGAGGACATCGCCCAAGGCAAACTCGGCTACCACGTGTGCCCCATCGCGTCGCGCGTGATGTTGATGGTGTCGCGCAAGCCTAGGGCCGCGGTCCGCGCGGCGTCGGCGTAGTCAGCGCCCTTCGAGGCGTAGATGATTCCCCGCGAAGAGTTGAATACTCCACGCATGCCCGATGCGTCTAAGCCAGCCCGGACCGACGCTTCGGCCTCACCGCCCTGGGCGCCGAGGCCAGGGATGAGGATGGGCATGGCTGGGCAAATGGAGCGCACCTGGGCGAGCTCGTCAGGGTATGTGGCTCCCACGACGAGGCCCACGTTGCCCTGGGCATTCCACTCGTTGGCGCGATGCGCAACGCGCTCGTATAGTGCGACACCGTCGTCAACGGCGAGTGATTGAAGGTCGCCGGACCCCGCGTTGGATGTGCGGCAAAGGACGATGACCCCTCGCTCGCGATAGTTCAGGAAAGGCTCAAGTGAGTCGCCGCCCATGTACGGGCTCACGGTCACTGCGTCGGCGTCCCACCTGTCGAAGACGGCTTTGGCGTAGGCCTGTGCGCTGGGAGCGAGGTCGCCGCGCTTGGCGTCAAGGATGACCGGTACGCCGCGCGCCTTCGCCGTGGCGATGGTCTGCTGCAGCGCCCGCAGCCCGTCGAAGCCTTCCGCCTCATAGAACGCTATGTTGGGTTTGAACGCGCACGCCAGGTCGGCCGTGGCGTCGATGATGGCGCTGGCGAAGGTGGCGATGTCGGTAATGGGCATCGACGGGAGCCACGGGTCAAGCCCCACGCACAGGAGCGATTGGTTTTTCTGCGCGGTCGCGTCCAGCAGGTCAACGAAGCGGGCCATGGCCCGCGCAGTGTAGCATCGGCCGACGTGGTGATGACTGCCGAGTGCGAAGTGAACTTCTTGGTCGAAGGTAGCTCCATCGGTCGCCCCAACCGTTTCACAGCGGAGGTAGACCCGGAAGGCCGGACCATGTCGGCGCATTTCTCCACCACGAGGCGAATGAGGGGAACTGCTAGTACCGGGTACCCCCGTGCTGCTCCGACCAGCCTGCGCCGTGGTACAGCGAACCGCATTCGGCCTCGTAGCGGTGTGGCTCGCCGGTCGGTGAGTCGATATCGACTCCCGAGTGACGCCGTCAGGCGCTCCTCGGCCTCGGGAATGGCACGCTCAATCAGGTTGGCCGTCCATGGAACGAAAATGTTCTGGACCACGAACCACCCGTTGGCTTGCGCGAGACTGGGCTGGGGCGATGCTTAAGCCATAGTGCCCCTCTCCTCGCAAGAAGGACGAGTGGGCCCGGGCCAGGTGTTCTACGTAGCGCACGGTCTAGCGCTGGGCGATCGCCTTGGGCTCGATCACGCGGAGCGTCGCAATGTGCGGCAGGTTGCGGTAGCGCTCGTTGTAGTCCAAGCCGTAGCCGACGATGAACTCGTCGGGTACCTCGAACCCCAGATAGCGGATCGGTACGTCGATGACCCGGCGAGCCCGCTTGTCGAACATCGCACAGACATCAAGGCTGGCCAGGCCCTTGTCCTCAAGGTGCTGCATGATCGGACGGAGCGTGAGCCCCGTATCGACGAGACCTTCAACGAGGATCACCGGCCGGCCTTCGACGTTGACTTCGACGTCCCGCAGCACCTCCACCGCGCCCGTGTGCTCGCCACCGTAGCGAGACACGCTCATGAAGGCGAGCTCGGTGGGTAGGTCGATGGCACGAATGAGGTCGGCGAGGAAAATCGAAGCACCCCGTAGGACTCCGACCAAGACGGGCTCCTGTCCTGCGTAGTCCTTGGTTATCTGAGCGGCGATCTCACGAACTCGCCGGAGGAGCTGCTCCTCTGTGAATAGTGTCGACCCGATGCCTTCTACCTTGGCATCGACCATCGGGCCGTAGCCGTACTTGCCCAG
>CAUYXS010000185.1:0-2913 GCA_963577205.1 Dehalococcoidia bacterium
ATCGGCATCGCGCCGAGCTTCATCTGGATCCTGCCCGGGGCGATGTTCGTGGGCTTGGGAACGGCCACGTGGCACCCTCCAGCGATGGCGTCGCTGTCGAGCCGCTTCCCCGATAGCCGGGCGACGGCGCTGTCCATCCACGGCGTCGGCGCGACCTTCGGCGACACCCTGACGCCACTGGCGGTTGGCGGGCTGCTCGTGATCTTCCACTGGCGTGGCGTCTTGCAGATACAGATCGTCGTCGCGTTGGTCGCCGCACTGCTGGTGTGGCGCAGCCTTGCACACCAGTTCTCGGACACCGGGCCGAAGCCGTCGCGCGCGGAGCGATTCCGCGACGTGAAGCTGCTTGCTCGCAACCCTGTTTTCGTTGGCGTCTCGTCGGCTCAAGGTCTGATGAACATGTCGCGCAACACGGTGTTGCTGTTCCTGCCGTTGTACATCCAACGGGACTTGGGCTTCAACGCGTTCGAGCTGGGACTGTACATCGCACTGCTGCACGGAATGGGCATCGTGTCGCAGCCCATCCTCGGCATCCTGTCGGACCGGTTTGGGCGCAAAGAGGTGTTGCTCCCTTCTTACCTCATTTTGGGAGGGATGTACCTGCTGCTTTCACGGGCTGAGCCTGGCTGGCAGTTGGTCGTGCTGGTGCTGGCCATCGGTATTTTCTTCTATACGCTGACCAATGTGACGACGGCGGCCGTGCTCGACGTGGCGGGCACTGGCATCCAGGCCTCAAGCATGGGAATGACGTCGCTGTTCACTCAGGCCATATCGCTGCCTGCTCCCATTTTTGCAGGATGGCTGGCCGGCCAGGCGGGGTACAGTGCTACATTCGTCCTCGCGGCGTTCTTCATGTTTTTGGGCGCGGCAGTGCTCTTGCCTCTGCGTCTGTACAAAGGCACCCACCGGACCGCTCGCTTCTCTGGCTAGGTGTCTGGTATCACAGCGGTTCGATCAATCCGGCGTTTTTAGAGAAAGGCCTGATCTCGCAGCCCCGCGCGACCGCGACCAAGTCCGCGCTACTTGCTGTAGTGCATGCACCGACCCAGCCTTGCGCCGCTGACTTGCCGTGCCGTTCGCGGGGCGGCGGTGGCATGATGGATCACGAGATGCTGTTGGCGCGCATCGTCAACCTAGCCGAGTGCACGGTGGTTACGCACAACGATGACCGGATCGCGCAGCGGCGATCGCCAGCGCAGCGGGGTTTGGGGTTTCCACCGTTGCTGGCTAGCCTGGTGCGCGGCAGCTTGAATGTGAGTGACATGAAGCTTGCGGCTGCGATAAGGGCATGGACGGGGCTGCGGGTCCTCGCGAGGGATTCCCGAAGAACTTCCCGCAATATTATTTCTGCCACTTCGCCTCGATAGCCAAGAAAACCCTACTTATGTTGCTACTTATTTCGCTTCTTACTTCACTGCCAACACCCCTGTTAGTTTTATTTAGAGTTAAGCCATCGGCGATTGGTCTTTGAATTTGCTGAATTAAACCCAGAGAAGCCGCTACGGTAATTCGAAAGAAGCCTAGGAATTCCCACCCCAGATACCGCGGGGGCCCCATGCACCTCCACCAGCCCGCCTGGCGTTCCTCCGAGCAAGAGCTCCAGCCGGCACAGCAAGCCCGCGCGAGGTCTATGCCGTGCTGACCCCGCTGTGATTAACCGGCGCGGTGGGGAGCCTTGCGGATGTGGTCGATTCGACCATCACTGCATTTCTGAGTAGCACACCCTCGCCTTCGGTGTCCGCCTTGCGGCGAACCAGGCGTTCGCTTGCGTCCTGCTGATGACCAACATGGCCCTGGCAGCTGACGGTCTATGAGGGCTTGGTATCAGGGAGACCGACTGGCCAACGTCGCCAAGAACGAGAGTCTGGTTCGGCTGCCGATCAACCCTGACGAGACAATGGGAATGTTGTACCCGATCAGGTTCAAGGACAAAAACAGGACACCCGCTCCTCGGCGCCCTCCAGCCCGTTTGGAAGCCGGACGGCCTCTGGCTGCGCGTCGTCGCGCGGGCGGCGGGCGGATAGACTACGTTCTCACCTCGACGGCGGGGCCGATGACGCTCAGTGTCTTTGCGCGATAAAGGCCAGGGCCAAGCCAAGTCACTAGCACGGTGCATTTGACGACGCGGTAGGGGCTTGGCTGAGGCGTGGCCAGGCACGGCCGCATCTGGCAAGATAGGCGAGCCATGTCCTCGAAGCCTCGCAACCTCTTTACGTACGCTTCGGCGGGCGTCGACACCGACGCGCTCGCGACGGGCATGCGTGGCCTGCTGGACTGGATTGGCAAGACTCGCGAGTTTCGCGAGGGCCCCGGCGCGTTTGAGACCGGGAGCGGCTTCTTCGCCAGTGTCCTGCGTTTGACTGATCAGTTGGCGCTGGCCATTTCGACCGACGGCGTCGGCAGCAAGTCGGTTGTTGCGCAGCTCGCCGGCAGCTACGAAGGCATCGGTTACGACGTTGTCGCCGTCAATGTCAACGACGTCGTCTGCGTCGGCGCCGAGCCGGTTGCGCTGGTGGACTACATCAGCATCCAGGAGCCTCGTGCCGACCTGCTGGCTGCCCTAGGGCGCGGCATGCACGACGGCGCCGCACGCGCGGGTGTGGCCATCGTCGGCGGAGAGCTATCGCTGCACCCCGATTCGCTGGCCGGGCCTCGCCCCGGCTATGCGTTCGATGCCACCGGCACTTGCGTCGGCCTGCTGGACCGGCGAGCGCCGATTATGGGCGCCGCGGTCGCGCCGGGCGACGTGGTGCTCGGCATGGCCAGCGAGGGTATCCACGCCAATGGCATGACGCTGGCTAGGCGCGTGCTCCTGGGGGACCCGGAGGCGCTGACACGCGTGGTGCCGGGCCTCGGCCACACCATCGGCGAGGAGTTGCTACGCCCTACGCATATTTACGTGCCGGAGGTGCT
>CAUYXS010000186.1:0-2912 GCA_963577205.1 Dehalococcoidia bacterium
ATGGACGAGCCGGGCCTGGACGCTCTGATCGCAGACCTCGTGGCGGCCGGCACGCTGTCGGCCCAAACGGTGATGCCCGAGGCCTCCGTCTTCCTGATCGCGGTGCCCACGCCCGTCAGTCCGTCCCACGAGCCCGACCTGTCGTATGTCGAGTCCGCTGCTGAATCGGTCGCCGAACGACTGAAGCCTGGCGACCTGGTGATCTTGGAGTCGACCGTGCCGCCCGGCACCACGACCGGTGTGGTGCGGGAGCGCCTAGAGGCACAGGGCCTGAAGGCGGGTATCGACTTCGATCTCGCCTTCTGCCCGGAGCGCGTGCTGCCTGGCTCGGTGTTGGATGAACTGGTGGCCAACGACCGTACCGTCGGCGGCCTGACGCCGGCTGGCAGCGCCCGTGCCGCCGAACTGTACCGCTCGTTCTGCATGGGCGCGATTCACGTTACCGACCCGACCACGGCGGAGGTTGCAAAGCTCAGTGAGAACACTTTCCGCGACGTCAACATCGCGCTGGCGAACGAGCTGGCGCAGATGGCGAGCCAGCTGAACGTGGACGCCTGGCAGGTGATCGAGCTCGCCAACCGGCACCCACGGGTGCACTTGCACAGTCCGGGCCCTGGCGTTGGCGGACACTGTGTCCCAGTGGACCCGTGGTTTCTGGTTGCCGCCGCGCCGCAGAGCGCCAACCTCATCCGGATGGCTCGGGAGATAAACGATGCGCAGCCCGCAGTGGTCGCTGCGCACGTTGCACGCATGACCGGCACCGAGGCCAAGGTTGCATTGTTGGGCGCCGCCTACAAACCCAACGTTGACGATGCACGCGAGAGCCCAACGCTGGGAGTCGCATTGGCGCTCGAAGCGCTTGGCATTGTGCCGGTTGTCCACGACCCAAAGGTTCAGTCGTTTGCTCGTCCATTGGTGACGCTGGAAGAGGCTCTCACCGGCGCGGATGCCGTGGTGCTGCTCGTGGGGCATCACTCCTACGCGGAGCTCGATCCTGCGTGGGCGGGGCCGCTCATGCGGGTGCGCCGAGTGCTCGATACCCAACACCTCCTCGATCCTGCCGCCTGGCGGAACCAAGGCTTCGAGGTCCAAGTCCTCGGGACCCCATGACGGCCAACCAGTCTCCTCGGACCGCCTGGACCCACTCACGGCGGGCGTACTATCGGCACCTTGCGTCGTGGTACCTGCTCGGCCGGGGCGGGCACTTGGGCTTCTGGCACGACACCCCTGTGGTAGCAGCACCAGTGGACACCGGTCGCCTGGGCCCGTACCTCATGGTTTTTGCAGAGAAGTCCGACTACGCGGGCCCGTTCGACTCCGCAGGGATTCCGTTGCTGGACTACGGGGGCGAGATCGGACCTCAGCACAACCCCATAGCGATCAGCCAGTACGCTCTCGGCAACTACAACCGCTGGGCAGCCGATGGCTCGGACGACCGCAAGCGCAAGTTTCTCGCCTGCGCCGACTGGCTCGTCGACAACCTCGAAGTAGCGCAGGGTGACCTCCTTGCCTGGCAACACCACTTCGACTGGCGGTACCGGCAGATACTGCGCGCCCCGTGGCACTCGGGGCTGGCGCAAGGGCAGGGCATCTCAGTTCTCGTGCGTGCCCACGCCATGACTGAGGAAGAGGGGTACCGGGAATGCGCGGAAGAGGCCATGCGCAGCCTGATGGCGCCGGTCAGCGAAGGCGGAACGCTTTGGACGTGGGAGGATGAAGGGGTGTGGGTCGAGGAGTACCTCGTCGATCCGCCTACGCACATTCTTAACGGTCACGTGTGGGCTCTCTGGGGCGTATGGGACTTTGCGCTGGCGACGGGTGACGAAGCGGCGAAGCGCCTGTTCGACACCGCAATCATCACGCTTAAACAGCGTTTGGCCGACTACGATACCGGGTACTGGTCGCTGTACGAACTGTCGGGCACCAAGCTGCCGATGCTGGCGAGCCCTTTCTACCACCGACTGCACATCGCGCAGCTGCGCGGCCTCCATCGCATAACCGGCGACGCTGTGTTTGACGAGTACGCGGATCGTTGGGCCTCCTACCAGCGCAGCAGGGCAAAGCGGACCTGGGCGTTCGTGGGCAAAGCCCTTTTCAAAGTCTTCCACTACTAGGGCAGGACGGTCGACCGCGCGTGCGCATCCTCTACATCAGCCAGTACTACCCTCCCGAAGCCAACGCGCCCGCCGTGCGCGTGTCTCAGCTCGCAAGCCGCTGGGTGCGAGCTGGGCACGACGTCACCGTGTTGACGGGCTTCCCCAACGCCCCCGACGGACGACTGCCCAGGGCGTACTGGCCGGGCTGGCTACGAGGGTGGCAGCGGGAAGTCACCGACGGGGTCCAAGTGGTCCGGACCTGGCTGCTGCCTGTGCCCAGCGGCCGAGGGATACAGCGCATGATGAGCTATGGCTCATTTGCGATGTCCAGCCTCGTGGCGGCAACGCTCTTGCGAAGACGTGACGTGGTCATCGCCACCAGCCCCCAGCTGCTCGTCGGCCTCAGTGGCTACTGGTACGCGCGCCGCAAGCGAGTCCCCTTCGTCTTTGAGGTGCGGGACTTGTGGCCCGAGTCGCTGAGTGCCGTCGCGGCGAGCTCCTCGCAGTCCCTGGTATACCGGGCACTCCGTAGGCTCGCATCGATGCTATATACCGCTGCGGACCACGTCGTTACTGTGACACTGCCCATGCGCGACCGCCTCGCAAGTGACCACCACATCCCGGTTGAGCGACTGACGACGATCGGGGCGGGTGTCGCCCCGGGCAGCTTTACCGTCCCTGACGGGATCAAGGAGAGAGTGCTTGAGGAGCTGGGGCTCGCCGGTTGCTTCACCGTCGGATATGTCGGCACCCACGGTGCGGCCCACGGCCTTGATATCGTGCTCGACGCGGCGGCGTTGTTAGCGAAGCGCGATT
>CAUYXS010000187.1:0-2898 GCA_963577205.1 Dehalococcoidia bacterium
GGGCACGGACGTAGGGCCCATAGTTGGCAACGTCGAGTCGCTCTCCTCCTCTTCCGGCAGCTTCCTCGAGCGGGTCGGCACCTTGTTCCCTCTGGGGTTCGCCTTCAGCGCGGGGATGGTCTCGTCGGTGAACCCGTGCGGGTTCGCGATGCTGCCGGCCTACCTTGGCCTCTACCTTGGCGACGGCACGGGCGATAGAGCACACCCCACAGACCGGCTGCGCCGCTCGATGACGGTTGGCGGCATCGTCACCTTGGGCTTCGTGCTTATGTTTGCGGCCATCGGCTTGCCCATCACGTTGGGTGCCAGGGGCATCGCCAGCTTCTTTCCGTGGATCGGCTTCGGCGTGGGCATCCTGCTCGCCGCGGCGGGTGCCTACATGGTGGGCGGCGGCAAGCTCTACACGGCCCTCGGGAGCCAACTCTCAGTTCGCATAGGCGATGCAAGCCAGGGAGGCGCGCGGGGCTACTTCGCCTTCGGGCTCGGCTATGGGATGGCCTCGCTCAGCTGCACGCTGCCGATCTTCCTTGCGGTGGTCGGCAGCACCGTAACGGCGAGCACCTTCGCGAGCTCGATGCTGCAGTTCGCGCTCTATGGGCTCGGCATGGGCAGCGTGATCCTCGCGCTTACCCTGAGTATGGCGATCTTCCGCGGCGCCATGGTGGGCTTGCTCCGCAAGGCGCTGCCCTACGTCCAGCCCACCAGCGCCGTCATGCTGGTGCTGGCCGGCTCCTTCATCGTTTACTATTGGTTGACCATTGGTGGGTTGCTGGCTACGCTGGGGCTCACTTAACGACACCGGACATTTTTACTTGCCGCGGGGCCAGCGCTGGCCGGGCCGAAGGCGAGTTCGCCGTGGGCCCAATGCGGCGAAAACCCACAAAAGGCAGGTTGAGGGCACGTGGCAGAGCAACGGCAACGGCGACGCGAAGGTTCTAAGCGGGCGCGGGCATCCCGGGAACGGCGACAAGAGGCTCGCGGGCGCAAGCAGGCTCGCAACCGGATGTATGCCCTCGGAGGCGTCACAGCAGTGGTTGCGGCAGTCGTCCTCTTCGTCCTTCTCCAAGGAAGCGGAAGCGGTTCCGCCCTTGGCCGCACCGTCCCGCAGCTTCATGGCGAGCACGCACCGCCTTACGCCTACAACTCCAGCCCGCCCACGTCAGGCAACCACCTAGTCAACCCGTCGCCGTCGGGCCATCTCGGCGAGCCTCTGATTAAGGAGTCGGTTGTCCACAACATGGAGCATGGTTCCGTGGTCCTGTGGTACCAGCCCGGCGACCCCAAGCTGGCGGGCGACGTGAACAGGCTCGTACGTGAGCTAGGTAACACGTGCCTCGTCGCCGGCACGTACGGGGACATGACCTTCACAATCGTCGCAACGGTCTGGGGTCGAATGCTGGAACTCGACCGCTTCGACGAACCTCTATTGCGCGAGTTCGTCCAGGCGTACCGCGGTGAGCAGGGCCCCGAAGCCGGTCTCTGCCGCCAAGACGGCTAGCTACCGGAGCAGGTCGCGTCGACCCAGTTCACGCTCAGGATGCCGAGGTAGGCAAGCGCGATCCTGCTGATGGTCTTGCCCATCGGTACCTAGGACGTGCCGGTGAGTTCACCGATGGCCACTCCTGTGCCTTCCATCAACGCGAGAAGAAGCGGATTCAGCGTCGACGCCACGGCGATGATGAACGCCTGGTCGAACACCGGCAGGATGGTGGTGATGGGGCACAGGAGTAGCTTGGCTCACCCTGCCCCTCTCCGGCCCGATGCCGTGCGCACCGCACCCTAGCCGGCAAGCGAAGCGCACCCTACGCGCGCCGGTCACTCAGCGGAGCGGAGCGCTTCGGCCGGGTAGACGTTGGCCGCCTGCCGGGCGGGAAGGAACGTCATCAGCAACGAAGCGCCATACGCCACACCGACGACGATGACGATGGTCATCCACGGAACCTCGTACCGCACGCCCTCGACGTTCTCACCGATGCTACGAATGATCCCCACCGACAGACCGGAGGCCAATGCGACGCCAAGGGCAATGCCCAGCAGCGCGATGAACGACGACTCCATCAGGAACAACAACTGCACCATGTTCCGCTGGAAGCCGATGGCGCGGAGCACGCCGATCTGCCCGCGGCGCTCGACGACGGACCGCGCGGCAATCACGCCGAGGGCCGCAATACCGGTGACCAGCCCCAAGGCCATGAAGCCCTGGATCAACCGGTTGAACGTCAGGTTCACCAGCGCCTGCTTACGCACGAGCTCCTCGAGCGCGTCTGCACGCAGCCCGTTCTCGGCAAAGGCATCCTCCAGCGCCGCGACCACCAAGTCCGCCTGCGTCGGGTCCACGAGGCGGATGGAGTAGCGCAGCACCGGTATTTCCACGGGAGCGAGCGGAGCCAGGCTCGCGTGGCTAGTGATCATGGTGCTGGCGAACAAGGCTGCGTTCTCTAGGACGCCAATGACACGCAGCTGGACGCTCGTCCCCTCCGCGAAATCGAAGGCCTCGATGTAGACCTCGGGCAGCGTCTCATCGTCACGGTAAAAGCCCTCGAAGAGAAAGAGGTCCGGGTCCCCGACGTTGAAGTTGGAGCGGCTGGGTACCAGGAACGCGCTCACGATGACCACGTTCGGCTCCGTGTGCAACGCCTGCCAGACCGCCTCGTCGGTGACGAAGCGCTCATCCTTCATCTGGAACTTATACGTCACGGTATCGACGTAGGCTTCGTTCACACCGGTGATGAACCAGTCCTTGAGGTCCTTCTCCTCTTCGATGACGCCGACCTGGCGCACCTTGACGGGTAGCCCGCTCAGCGAGCCGACAGCCTCGAAGTTGGCAACGTCCAGTGCACCTGCAGCGGCCAGCGCCGCCTCCAGATCGCCTATGGGGTTCGAGAGGACGACGTTCGC
>CAUYXS010000188.1:0-2893 GCA_963577205.1 Dehalococcoidia bacterium
AACCCTGAGAGGCCGAGCCACGACGTCGCCGCCTACATGCAGCGCAACGGCTACCGCATCCTTCCGGTCAACCCAAAGTTGGACGGCCCCGTCTTGGGTGAGCAGCCCTATCAGTCCCTCGAAGAGATCGGCGAACACGTCGACATCGTCGACGTGTTCCGGCGTCCCGTCGACGTACCTTCGGCCGTCGACGGGGCAATTGCCATCGGCGCAGACACAGTGTGGATGCAGTTGGGCATCGTGAACAACGCGGCGGCGGCCAAAGCCGAAGCGGCCGGGATCACGGTGGTGATGGACCGCTGCATCAAGGTCGAGCACCGACGATTGATCGGACAGGCTGGACAGAACACGAGCAAGGCCAAAGCGGATGGGGGGTGACCAGGAAGTGACTATGGTTTTCCGCATCGACGACCACGAGAAGCTCATTCGCGAGAAGACGCGTAAGGCAATCAACTTCGCGATGGAAGGCCACTGGCGCGAGGCCGCGGCGGTCAACGGCGATCTGCTAGAGCTCTGCCCCGACGACGTCGAGGCGTCCAACCGCCAAGGCCGTGCCCATTTCGAGCTCGGCGAGCGCAACGAAGCCCGCAGCGCCTTCGAACGCTCGCTCAGGTTGGCGCCCGGCAACACCATCGCCCGCAAGAACATCGAGCGCCTCGACCAGCTCGCCGCGAACTCCAACGCCGCGAACTCCTCCGGCGGACGGCTAGCCCCGGCAATGTTCATCTCCGACAGCGGGCTGAGCGCCACCGTGATCCTCGGCGGCACTGCCGAGTCGTCGGACTGCACCCACCTGTCAGCCGGAGCCGTGGTCGAGTTGCATCCCAGCGGCAATAACCTGTCGGTCCACGACACAACCGGCCTGTGCCTTGGTGCGATTCCACCTAATCTCGCATCGCGGCTTCGCCGGCTCATGGAAGCCGGCAACCGCTACGACGGGGCAGTCGTGAACGCCTCACCAGAGGCCGTCACTGTGCTGCTGCGTGAGACGTACCGGCATCCATCACAGAGCAATGTCATCTCGTTCCCAACCAGAGCCAGCACCGCCCCCGAGGCCCCCGAAATCCCCGAAGCCCCGGCAACGGTGGAGGACGAGGAGGGGGATGCGCTGTTGGATGCGGTCGGGACCACCGCCGAAAGCGACCGCACCTTCCCGGCCTTCGACGCCGAGAGCGGCGCGCCCGAATCGCTCGAATCGGTAGCCGAGGCCGAACTAGACTGCGATGACGAGGAGATGGAAGAAGCCTAGCCCGGTTTCGCCTGCGCCATGGCCTTTGCCCGTCGGTCAGTCTCCACATAGACTGACCGCGTGAACGACATCGGCCCCATCATTTCTGCACAGTCCCTCGTCAAGCGCTACGGCACCATGACCGCCGTCAACTCCGTCGACTTCCACGTAAACCCTGGTGAGTGTTTCGGCTTGCTTGGGCCCAATGGCGCGGGCAAGAGCAGCATCATCCGCATGCTCACGGGCGTATCGCCCGTGACCGCTGGCCTCCTCACGGTGCTGGGGCTCGACGCCTCAGCGCAGTCCCGCGAGGTGAAGTGGCGCATCGGCGTGGTCCCCCAGGAAGACAACCTGGACCCCGACTTCCGGGTGCGTAAGAACCTTGAGGTTCATGCGCGCTACTTCGGAATACCGCGCGCCGTTGCGCGGGAGCGGGCACTCCAAGCCCTGGACGTCGTACAGCTACGTGACCGGCAGGAGTCGCGGGTGGATACGCTATCGGGTGGGATGAAGCGCAGGCTGATGATCGCCAGGGCGCTAATGAATGATCCACCCCTATTGGTTTTGGACGAGCCGACCACCGGCCTCGACCCCCAGTCCCGGCATCTCCTGTGGGACAAGCTACATGCGCTCAAGCGCCAGGGCGTGACAATTTTGCTCACAACCCACTACATGGAAGAGGCCGCTCAACTCTGCGACCGCATGGTCATCATGGACCATGGCCATATCTTGGTCGAAGGGCGGCCCAATGAGCTGGTGAAGAAGCACGCCGGGGACGAGGTGGTCGAGATACGCCCTCGTCCCGGCCACCACGAGCCAGTACGGGACCACATTTCGTCCCTCGGGGTCGAATCGCAGGACGGTGGGGACACGGTCTATGTCTACGCGGCGGCCGGGCAGCTTGCGAACGACCTGGCAGACACAGAGGCTGACGTCACCCGCAGGGCCGCCAACTTGGAGGACGTGTTCCTGCGGCTAACGGGCCGTGAGCTACGCGATGAGTAGCATTTTCACTGGCATCGCCGCCACGCAGGGTGTGGGGTCCCCATCGTCGCCGCTCGGGCTCGCGCTCGTAATGCGGGTCTGGCTGCGCCACCGCGACGCATTCCTCCGGGTATGGCACACCGAGGCCACGGGAATCCTGGGCGAGCCTGTCTTTGCCCTGGCCGCCTTTGGGGCCGGCCTCGGTTTCTACCTAAAGACCATCGAAGGGGTGGAGTACTCCAGCTTCGTCGCGCCGGGATTGGTGGCCGGCTACGCTATGTTCGGGGCCACCTTCGAAACGACCTTCGGCGCCTACATGCGAATGATGAACCACCGAACGTTCGAGAGTATCCTGGCCACTCCAATCACCATCCGCGAGTTGGTGCTGGGCGAGATCGTCTGGGGCGCGACGCGGGCCGCGCTCTCCGCCGGAGGCATGCTCGCGATCGCGGCTGCCTACGGCTTTGTCAGCGAGCCGACGGCCGCTCTGATGTTCCCTTTCGCGTTCCTCATCGGGCTTGCATTCGCCTCCATATCACTCACGGTGGTGTCGTTGGTGCCTGCGATGAGCACGCTCAACACTTACTTCACCTTGTTCATTGCGCCGATGTTCTTTCTGAGCGGGACGTTCTTCCCGATTGACAACCTGCCGACGTTCTTCAAAAGCTACGCGCAAGTCCT
>CAUYXS010000189.1:0-2851 GCA_963577205.1 Dehalococcoidia bacterium
GAAGTTGGACAGTTCCTGAACGTCTTGGAGGTCCATGAACGAGAAAGGATTGCGCGCACCGAAGTGGGCGGGCAATCCTAGGTTTGCGAGCCGCTGGTCGGCGACGTACTCCAGGTACTGGCGCATGTCAGTGAGTGATAACCCTGCAACACCTTCACCCAACAGGTCCTCGGCGAATCCGAACTCGCACTCGACGGCCTCTTCGATCATAGCGACGACGTTGGCTCCCATCTCGGCGTCGAACAGCTGCGGGGACTCGTGGCGGACCGTCTCGATAACCGTCAACGCGAAGTTCATGTGGGCCGACTCGTCGCGGAACACCCAGTTCGTGCCAGATGCGAGGCCGTTCAGCAGCCCCCGCGAGCGCATGAAGTAGACGTAAGCGAACGCCGCGAAGAAAAACAGGCCCTCGATGCAGGTCGCGAAGCAGATGAGATTGAGCAGGAACTGTTTGCGGTCCGTGTCGGTCCTCAGTTCGCGGATGTCGTAGATGGCGTTCATCCATTTGAAGCAGAACTCGGCCTTGCGCCGAATGGATGGGATCGTTTCGATGGCTCTGAAGGCTTCATGGCGCTCCTCGACGTCGGGCATGTAGCTGTCCAGCAGCGTCAGGTAGAACTGGACGTGAACTGCCTCCTCGAACAGCTGCCGAGAAAGGTAGAGGCGCGCCTCCGGCGAGTTGATGTGCTGGTAGAGATTAAGAACGAGGTTGTTAGAGACAATGGAGTCGCCCGTGGCGAAGAACGCGACCAGTCGGTTCACCAAATGACGCTCCGCCGAGGTCATCCGGGCAAGGTCCGGCAGGTCATTCTGGAAGTCGACCTCGTCCACGGTCCACGTGTTGCGTATGCCGTTCTTGTACATCTCGTAGAAGCCCGGGTAGAGCATGGGCCGCAGCGTGAGGTTCAGGCCAGGGTCGAGAATCATCAAAGGGTCTCCGTATTCCTACTAAATGGAGCGGCCGTCCGGGCCGCGACTATACATCTGGTCCTGTTTGGTGAAGCAAGAGGGCGTTGGCAGGATTCACAAGGAGTAGCAAAGAATCGATAGGTAGCGAGCGCTTGCGATGAAGAACGAAGGAAGCCCTCGCAGAGCCAGGTAGTCAGTTGGGCGATCGCGCGAGGCCGTCGAGCGCGACAGCCCTGAGCAGAGAGACCTGGTCATGGAGACGTGCGACCTCTTCGCGCAAGTCTCGGATGATCCGCTTCTGGATGTCGTCCTGGGCGACGAGGTAAGGAGAGGCAGAGGCTAGGCCGAGGAGGCGCTCCAGCGGCTCGAGGACCTCGGAGGCCCACTCTGCGATCCTGCCGGTGACCTCCCGCTGCGACCCTGTTGACTCGCCGTCGAGCAGTGACAGCTGGCCTGCGGACACGGCGGCGGCGCGCTCCAGTGCTGGCTCCAGCACTGCGACAACGCCGGTCAGTAATTCACTGGCTCGACGGATTGCACCGAACAACACGGCGACACTAATGCCTGGCTGGGTGGTCACTGCTTGTCGCTAGCGTGCTTCGTCAGATCGGGAGTGCTGTAGGCCTGGCCTGGCCGTCGGTGGAAAGGACTCGCTCTTCACGATGGCCCGTTCTGCGCCAGCCTTCCTGGTCTCCGGGTCGACGACCGGGTACTGGCCTGACCCCGGCGCTCGCTCCCCTGGCTTGTGCTGTTGCTTGGCCATAACGGTCCTCCCCAACCTCCCCCTACTCGCAGGCCTCGCAGTTCTCGGGGTTCTCCAGCGAGCAGGCCAACGATTCGGCGTCGGTGAAGGCGGACACGATGTCGAAGACGGGCGCCGCGCGCTCCTCAACGACGCTGGCCACGGCGTTGGTCGCCTGTGTGATGCGCGTGGCCGGCCGGGAGCGCAGGTAGTAGGTCGTTTTTAGCCCGGCCTTCCACGCATACATGTACATGGAGGAGAGCTTTCCGATGTTCGGTGCCGCCATGAACAGGTTCAGCGATTGGCTCTGGTCGATGTACGGGCCACGGGCTGCGGCCATGTCGATGAGCGCCTTCTGCGGCAGCTCCCAGACGGTGCGATACAGATCGCGCATGTCCTGGGGAACCTCAGCGATGTCCTGAATGGACCCTTCGGCGGTCTTGATCCGGGAGCGCAGCGCCTCCGTCCACAGGCCGCGGGCCTTGAGGTCGGTGACTAAGTAGCCATTGACTTGAAGGAACTCGCCTGACAGCGTTTCGCGCTTGAATAGGTTGGACAGCTGCGGCTCGATGCACTCGTAGCTGCCGCAAATGGAGGCGATGGTGGCGGTGGGTGCGATGGCGATGAGCAGCGAGTTGCGTAGCCCGTACTGAGCGATGCGCTCTTTCAGCTCGGCCCAGCGCTCGGGCTGGGAGGGCGTCACGCCCCAGAGGTCGAACTGCAGGTCGCCCTTGGCCGCCCGAGTTTCGGCGTACGAGCCATGAGAACCCGACTCCTCTGCCATTTCGTTGGAGGTGGTCAGCGCCCAGAAGTAAATCTCCTCTTGGATGCGGGCCGACAGCTCGATGGCGCGCGGGTCGTCGAAAGGCAGGCGCAGCTTGAAGAAAACGTCTTGCAGGCCTAGCACGCCGAGCCCCACGGGGCGCCACCGAGCATTGGAGGTGGCCGCTGCGTCCGTTGGGTAGTAATTGATGTCGATCACACGGTCCAAGAAGCGGACCGCCGTTCGCACCACGCGGCCAAGGCGTTCGAAGTCGAAGACTGCCCCCCCTGAGCCTGGAGTGACGGACGTCACGAAGTGCCCGAGGTTTACCGAGCCCAAGTTGCAGACGGCGGTCTCTGGCTGGCTGGTCACCTCGAGGATTTCCGTGCAGAGGTTCGAGAGATGGATGACGTTCTGGGGCAGACCAGTTTGGTTCG
>CAUYXS010000190.1:0-2840 GCA_963577205.1 Dehalococcoidia bacterium
CCGCGACACACTGCCCGCGTATCTGGAAGCATCGAATACACGGAACGTCGCGTTATATGAGCGACACGGCTTCAAGGTCATTGGTACGATTCAGGCTGGGGGTTCCCCAACATCGTATGCGATGTACCGGCTGGCACGGTAGCATCCCCTCGCCACGCGCAGGAGAAGAGGTGCCGTGTGAACCGGCTTGCGCGTCGCTGCGGGCAGGTTTGAAGTGACCCACGGATAACCTCTCGGCGTCGCCTTTGGTGTGTACAGCGCATGGCTCACTCTCTCAGGAAGTGTCCGGTTTGAGTTGCTCAGCCTCACTCTACGCTGCCGAGTTTCCCCCACCAACGATCCTCGGAGACTTGGTGAGTGGTTCTCCATCCTAGTTAGCGGCTTCTTTAACTGTCGGTAGAGTTCGTTCCTTCGCGGACCCCCACGCGCCCGATGGGGGATCCACTTCTCTTCGTCCGTCCGCCCGCACCAGCGCCCCTCGAAGATACAAAGTCGGCTGTCCCGTTGGGGACGCCAAAGCTGTTCCGATTTGTCGAAGTGCCTCGAACTGCTTGAAGGGAAAAGCGGTTACGGCGGTTCCAAGGGCGAGTCACCGCCAGCCTGCACAGAATGGTAGAGAGCTGATTCTCCAGCTCACTGATGCGCTACGAGTCCGGCCGCGCAATGACACTACACGGCGCCGAATACGCTGACGCGGCCTACGACACGCGGGGTATCTACGAGGCTGCGGGTGCGCGTGGCACGACGGTCGTCATTCCACCGACCAGGACGGCCACCGTGTCTGGACGGCGGTCACGATCGCCCACGCGCGACCTGGCGGCTTGGCTATGATGTCGCCTTCATCGGTCGCAAATAGAGCCATATACCGAATACCAACACCGCCACGGAAATAAACCCGCACACACTCCCCCACAACCAGTATGGCAGGACGAGCGCATCCGCGATCTGCGCGACATCGCTGGGCATGTCTCCGGCACCAGTGCGTGCAACGGGTGTGAACAGGTAATCGCCGCGCGAGAAGACGCTCAAGGCGAGCTGCACGGCAAGGAACACCAGACCAAAGCGGGCGACCCAGGCTGATCCGAAGCGCACCACCGCCGCCAGCAGGCTACTTAGAACCAGCACGTACGCGACGCCGAACAGATTCCGCACGACCAGTACGACCGCCAACACGAGGACGCCGGCCAGCACGCCGAGCGCCGTGCGCGCGCGCCGCTCTGTCCGAGCGGCGAAAAACAGCCCGCAGGCCACCATCGCCGGTCCGACGAGACCCCCTGCCGAGATGATGGCTCGCGCCGTGCGGCTTCCGGAGTGCGCCGTGGCAGCGACACCAGACCCGTCGGCGAACATCTCGAGCGAGACGAAGTCGCCCCCGACGAGGACGGCGGCCAGCCCGTGACCGGCCTCGTGAGCCAGCGTCGACAACAGCATCAGAGGCCACCACGCCCAGTGGGCGCCAGGAATGTGGGGCAGCGCCAGGCTGCAGGTCACGCAGGCCACCAGCACCGCAATCGCCCCCTTTGGCGGCCGCACGGTCTTTTCGCCGGGTCGGCTTGGCTCAGCCATATCTCAGGGAACGACTAATTGAACAGCGGGAACGGCGAAGCGGCGCTACTCGTCCGAGGTTCACGCGATGGGATTTGGCGATCTCATGCCAGGCCGCACGGACAGTCCACCGGCACCCGCGCAGAGAGTTCATCGAACCGGTTGAGGACCATGGTGAACTCTAATTGCCCTGAATCCTCGCGAGCACCTCACTGCTCGTTACTCTGCTGGAGATAACGGCTCGCTTCCTGGTACTCCGCTAGTTGGGTCCGCCCCTGCCAATTCGATCGGAGCTTCGCGTACTGCTCCGCCGCGGTGCCGTGGTCTCCGCTACGGGCGGCGGCGCGCGCGAGCCCAAGCAACGACCTGGCGCGACCCGGCATCCGCTCGAGCGAGGTCTTGAACTTCGTCACCGCCTCGCCTGACCGATCGAGATCGAGCAGGAGTTCCCCGTAGAGTTCGTAGGGCGGCTTGACCGGGTTGGCGGCTCCATTCGGCAGCCGCATTCCGGCCACGATCTCCAGCGCCTCGTCCATCAACGCGACGGCGAGGTCGCCCTGTCCCAGAGCCAGGCGCACAAGCGCCGCCACTTCTCGATACATGATCTCGTTCGCCGCGTTACCGCCCTCGGACAAGGCCTTGAGCCGCGCCTCCGCCTGCGCCGCCGTCGTCAGGTCACCGGTCCTTGCGGCGCTGATACCGGTCGCCAGCAACTCCGCCGCCGCTGAGTCGTCCGTCACTGGCAAAGTCTTCCACTCTTCGGTCTCGACCACATAGCGGGCATTCAGCAGCGGCAGGCTGCTCACCGCGCGGGCCTGCCCATCGCTTTCGCGAGACACCATCTCCAGACGCTTGATCCAGGTCCTGGCCTTGGCATAGTCACCGAGCTGTAGATCGCCGTACTGGCCCCAGTCGAGGGGGTGCACCGTGTCGCCCACGCTGTCGCCCGCCTTCCACAGGTCGCGGGCCACGTCGTAGGCGATCTGGTTGTGGATCGAGACGTCGACCCACATGCCATGCTGGATGAAAATGTGTGTCGGCATGTGCCGGGCGTGCGCCACCGCTGGCGCGATCTCGGCATAGCGTAGCGCCGATGCCAGCGCCAGCGGCGCGTGCGTCGGGTCGTCGAAAGCGTGAATCGCGTAGTGCGGCGCCCCCGGATGGTCCGGGTTCTTACCGAACACCGTCAACGCGATGGCACCGGCGCGCATTTCGTACCTGAAGGTGCGATCATTCATCGCCCGCGCCGCACTCAGAGTGGCCACTGCGGCAAAGGTCGAGACCTCATCGTCGTC
>CAUYXS010000191.1:0-2836 GCA_963577205.1 Dehalococcoidia bacterium
CCATTGGCGCACGAAGACAGCCGTTGCCGCCGCCGCGGCAACGGCCCCCGCCCACGTGGTGTCGGTGTACATCGCCCAGAAAACTAGGAACGGGACCAGGATCGCGATAAGCCGTGTGTATGGGCGAATCGTGACGAAAAGCCAGCCGACGGTGGCCAGCGCAGCGAAAGCGTACGCCAGCACCGCGAGGCCGACGGACGGCAGCACGACGCCCAAGTCGGTGGGGCCGCCGGCGACGAGTAAGAGTTCAGGGGCCGCCACGAAAAGAACAGGCAGTACGAACAGGGGCCACGCGATTCGCAGCACCTGCCAGTTGGTCCTCATGTAGTCGGTGTTCGCGATGACGGAGGCTATAAGCGTCGACTGGGCGATAGGCGGCACAATGGTGCCGAGCGAGCCCATGTAGAAGGCGACGAAGTGGGATGCCTGATACGGCACCCCCATACGAGTGAGCACCGGCGCGAAGGTGATGACCATGATCAAGTACATCGCCACCGGTGGCAGCGGGCCAGCGAGAATCGCCGCCACGACCACCATCAGCCCCAAGGCAACGATGGCGTAACCGCCGCTCGCCACCTCAATCAACTCGTCGAGCCTCGAGCCCAACGCCGTGTAGCTGATCACGTTCGTGACCAGCGCCAGCACTGCCAGGACGAGACTAAAGGCGCTAGCGGAGACTGCCGCAGACCGCACTGCGTCGACCAGCACGTCGATGCGGGTTTCGACGCGCATGGTCAACCACAGCGCAGCGGTGGTGAAGAAGGTGAAGAGCACCGCCCTGTCGAGGGCTTCGTTCACCGACACCATATAAATGAGCACGCCAACAGGCACGACGCCAACGGCGGCCGAGCGCACAAGTAGCCATGTCGAGGGCTCGGCCGCCCCTGCTTCGGTAACAAAAGGAGCATTAACCAGTCCGTGCTTCCGCGCGTGGGCAACTAGGTGCAGGCCTGTGGACAGGTACCACAACGATGCGGGTACCAGCGTCATCACGATAACGAGGATAAAAGGGATGTTGAGCAGGTTCGCCATCACGAAGGCGACTGCGCCCAGGACCGGGGGCGTGATGGCGGCGCCGTTAGAGGCGACGGCTTCGACCGCCGCAGCCATCTCCTTTGTGTAGCCCGCCCGCCGCATCGCTGGGATCGTCACCGGACCAGTGATGGCGACGTTTTGCGCCCCTGCTCCGGTGAAGGAGCCCACGAGGGCGCTGCTAAGTACGCTGCCCAGTGCCGCCCCGCCCGCGGTGCTCTGCGCAAGCTTACGGCTAAACCAGATAATCGCGGGGCCGGCGCCAACCGCTGTGAGCATCAGGCCCCAGAACACCAGCAGCCACACGAACTCGGCTGCAAGGACAAAGGGATCGCCGAACATGCTGCGACCCAGCCGACTCCAGGTCCACGAGAGAGTGTTCTCAGGTCCTTCGAGCACGCCGGGGAAGAGGTGTGCGTAGAACGCGTAGATGACGAACAGTATGCCGAGAAGGGCGAATGCGAGCCCGAAAGCGCGGTACACGTAGAACAAAACTAGGCCGGTGAGGACCGGCGTGAGTATCCACGCTCCCCAGTCCGACTCTCCGGGAAGCGGCGCCGAGCGGGTCCATACTCGGAGGAAGTAGTAGGTGGCGATGAGGAACGCAACTAGGGCCCCCGAGTGCAGCAGCCAGCCCAGCACGCTTCGCTGCGCTCGAATGAAAGCGAGGATCACGATCGATCCGGTCAGCGCCATGTGGAGACGCGTGGCGTCGGCCGTGAGGGGCTGGCCTTGTTGCCAGACCTGAAGCCCCACGCTGGCCACTATGGCAAGCGTCAGTACTGCGGAAGCGAAACGAGGGAGGGAGCGTTTAGGGGAAGGAGCGTCCAAGTGAAGAGGTGCTGAGGGGCGTTGTAGCAGTCGCCTGGCCTGCGCTTCGTCAGCTTATAGCCATCACTACTTATTAGTCACCGCCATACCTCGGCCTCCGCGGCACCCATTCGAAACCTCAATCGTCCCTCATGTGGCTGCGGGAGAGCCTGTGGCGTTCTAGGAGGCCGAGTCCAAGTGCGGTGCCAGCGGCCGGGGAGGCCCCACGGCGGCCTATAGCCTGGCCGCGCCTTCGTGGAGTGAGGCCCGTACTCGTGCTGCGGAGTATGGTTGTCATATGTCAGGGCTGATCCGCCTTCGTGCCGCTATTCGGCGCCGGTTTACCGCAGGGTTGTTGATTTTGCTGCCCAGCGCACTGGCGGTCATCGTCCTTAAAGTGGTCTTTGGCTTCTTGGACGGACTGTTACAGCCAGTCGTGCGGGCCAGCTCAGGGGTCGATCTCCCTGGCCTTGGCGTCGCGGCCCTAGTTGCCCTCATCCTCGCTCTCGGCTTCCTGGCCACCCTAGGGCCGGCGCGAGCCAGCGGGCGATGGCTGGAGCTTCAGGTGCTTCGCTTCCCCGTGTTTGGTCCGGTGTACGACGTCGGCAAGAAGATCACTGCATCGACGTCGGGCCGGGCAGGTGCGAGCGGGCTCAGCAGGGTGGTCATCGTCGAGTACCCGCGCTCCGGTGTTTGGACCATCGGGTTCCTGACAGGGTTCACGATACTGAATGGAGAGCCCCACGCCTTCGTTTATTTCCCCACCGCCCCAATGCCGAACTCTGGGTGGATCGCCATGGTTCCGGTGTCGCAGGTGCGCGACACCGACCTCCAAACCCCGGAGGCGATGCAGGCGGTGCTGTCCAGCGGCCTCTCGAACCCAGACAATGTAGAGTCGTGGTTCATTCCTGAGGCAAAGATCAGCGGCGGCGCTTCGCGAGAGGCTTCGCCCGTACCAGAATAGCCTGGCGGACCAAGGGCCCTAGGGCAGGAT
>CAUYXS010000192.1:0-2783 GCA_963577205.1 Dehalococcoidia bacterium
GAGGACTCCGCCGCGCTGGCCCAGAGCCTCGGCGTGCGGATGGTAACGCTGCCGATTCGGCCGGTGTTCGATGTTTATCTTCGTGAGCTTGAGTCTCTTTTCGACGGCCGCGAGCCCGACGTGACGGAGGAGAACATCCAAGCCCGCGTCCGCGGCAACCTACTCATGGCGGCGTCCAACAAATTCGGCTGGATCGTATTAACCACCGGCAACAAGAGCGAGATGGCAACCGGTTACTCGACGCTGTATGGAGATCTGGCTGGCGGCTTCGCTGTCATCAAAGACGTTCCGAAGACGTTGGTGTGGGAGCTGTCATGCCACGTGAACAGTTCCCGTGGGCGGGAGGTCATTCCGCGCGCGATCATCGACCGGCCGCCGACCGCCGAGCTCCGGCCCGACCAGAAGGACGAGGACTCGCTTCCGTCCTACGCGGTGCTCGACCCCATACTCAAGGCGTACATCGAGGAGGACTCGACCGTCGAGGAGATGCTGGCCGCCGGGATGCCGCCCGCGGCCGTCGAGCAGGCCATCCGCCTGGTGGGCCGTAGTGAGTACAAGCGGCGCCAGGCGCCGCCTGGCGTGAAGATCACGCCGCGTGCGTTTGGCCGCGACTGGCGGCTGCCTATCGTGAATCGCTTCCTGCCGCGCATGCAAGGGCCATCCGTCTAGGTCGCGGATACCAAGGGCTTCTAAGCACAAGGAGTTTTTCGCTAGCGAGGTTCATTGGCGTCCTGTTCCTTGGAGTGACTCTCGGAGCGTTCGCCAGTGCGACATGCACGCCTTGCGGCCTCTGCCTCCCTTCGGCACAATCGCCCTACACCAGTCTAGGCGCCGCCCCGCGGCGTCACCCCTCTGCTACAATACTCGGGCGTTGGATTGGTGAAGACGCGAGGCAAATAAGCGTGTCAGAGAAGGACAAAGACAAAGCGTTAGAACTGGCTCTTGGCCAAATTGAAAAGCAATTTGGCCACGGCTCCATCATGCGGCTGGGCGAAGTGCACCAGCGCATGCACGTGGAGGCAATTCCCACTGGCTCCATTTCCTTAGATCTCGCTCTCGGCATAGGGGGTATCCCCAAAGGCCGGGTCATGGAGATCTTCGGCTCGGAATCGGCAGGAAAGTCCACGCTGTGCAACCACATCATTGCTGAGTGTCAGCACTTGGGTGGAACCGGAGCTTACATCGACGCGGAACACGCCCTGGACCCAAGCTACGCAGCACGGTGCGGAATCGATATCAACTCTCTCCTTATCTCTCAGCCGGACTCGGCTGAGCAGGCATTGGAGATCGTCGAATATCTCGTACGCAGCGGCGCAGTCGACGTAATTGTCATTGACAGCGTCGCAGCGCTGGTACCGCGAGTGGAGCTCGAAGGCGACATGGGTGATACTCACGTCGGCCTTCAGGCGCGACTCATGTCGCAGGCTCTGCGCAAGTTGACGGCCGCCACGAGCCACTCGAACACGGCGGTCGTCTTCGTGAACCAGCTCCGCGAAAAGGTCGGCGTCTTCTTCGGCAGCCCTGAGGTCACACCCGGTGGTCGCGCACTGAAGTTCTACAGCTCCGTGCGTATCGACCTTCGTCGGGTGGAGTCCATCAAGCAAGGGACCGAGGTCGTCGGCTCACGCGTCCGTGCACGAGTCGTCAAGAACAAGGTCGCTCCGCCGTTTCGGGTGGTGGAGTTCGACATTATGTTCAGCGAGGGCATTAGCAAGGCCGGCGATCTGCTGGACCTTGGGGTCGAGCAGGGTGCGCTACGTAAGTCGGGTGCCAATTACTCCTACGGCGAGACTCGGCTCGGCCAAGGCCGGGAGCGCGCCAAAGAGTTCCTGAACGCCCACTTGGACGTGAGGGACGCGCTGGAGAAGCAGATCAGGCTGACCCACGCGGCCGCCCACGAGCCGGTAGCTGTTCCTGATGAGTCTTTAGACGACGATCCTGAGCTTCTGGAGGCGGCCGAGCCGCCGTCTCTAGGGGCCGTCGCCGTCGCCGTCGAATAACGGGCCTCTTCTCAGCCCGTGCCTCGCGCATCTTCACCATCCTTCGCGGAGGATGGTGCATGCGAGTACCTCGACAACTGAGCCCCAAAGTCATGGCCCTTCTCATGGCCTGCTCCGCACGCCCTCGCCCACTTCGCCTAGGGCAAGCCCTTCGGCGTTGCTCAGGACAAGCTTTGAGGGTCGCTGAGGGTCGGAGCGCGATGGCTTGCTCGCCGCGTCAGCCGCGCGTGGCCCAGCACGCCGGGTTGGCTTCGCTCTCTTTGGCCCGGTTCCAGGTACGTATCGAATCCATCAACAGCGGTTCCGCTCCCTAATCACGTAAGGCCCGGCCACATGCTCCCTTGGAGTGCACCGCCGGCGAAAGGAATATCTACCGTGGACGCCATTACCGGAATCATCGCAGCGATTGTCGGGGTCGCCGTCGGCGCGGGCGCAGTCTTCGCATTCCGCGCCGTAGCCAGTAGTAAGCGGGCGCGCGAGGCCACTGACGCTGCCGTGGGCATCGTGCAGCGGGGCGAGAGCGAGGCCAAGCGCCTCCTCGACCAGGCTCAGGACGACGTCCGCGGCACACGCCGAGAGGTCGAGGACGAGATCCGCGAGCGCCGGCGCGAGGCCCAGCGCATCGAGAGTCGGCTAGCCAACCGCGAGGAGACGCTGGACAAGCGCGAGGAGACACTGGATAAGCGCCAAGAGAGCACCGCACAGCAGGAGCTCCGTCTGGCTGACCTCGAGCGCGAGTTGGCGTCAATGGGGACGCACGCCGAAGAGCTTGTGCGCCAGCGC
>CAUYXS010000193.1:0-2783 GCA_963577205.1 Dehalococcoidia bacterium
TGGCGCTGACCTCTACATCGAGACCGCCGCCGTCGAACAACTTGCGGGGCTTGGCGTGCGGTTTGGCAGCGCGGATGGCGGTATCAGTCAGAGCCATTTGGGGGCAGCTTCCCGTGGAAGCAGTGGGCCCATACTGGACAGTGTAAAACATGCAAGGCCTTTATATGCAGTGTTTTATAGGTCTTCATTGGACTTGGTTGGCCCTCTTTGGGTGTGTCTGTCTCCCAGATATGTCGGCAACAACATCAAGCTGCGCTGGCGCTGCGCGGAGGGTCACGAGTGGGATGCCACGCCGCACGCCATGAAGCTGCGTGTGAACTGGTGTACGAAGTGTCCGAGGGTTGCCCAACGCCGCGCACCCGCGTGTCTCGCCCTTCGCATTGCACCGCCTGCCAGCCAGGGGTAGGATGGGCGTCACGACCCTGTCTCACTGGGGTCGTCGGAATGAGCAGCGGGAAACACACCGTGTGTGAACTGCAGTCTGGGTAGCAGCATGAGAGCCAAACTCACAATCGAACAGATGCAAGTGCTGGCGAAGAAGCGCGGCGGCGCGTGTCTCTCAACGGTGTACGTCAACAGCAATACGCCGCTTCGCTGGCGCTGCGCAGAGGGTCATGAGTGGGAAGCCACGCCGGACGGTATCAAGAACAACGACACCTGGTGTCCTACGTGCGGCGGAACATTGCGCGGCACAATCGAGCAGATGCAGGCGTTGGCGAAGGCGCACGGTGGTGTCTGTCTCTCGACGGTGTACGTCAATAAGCGCACAAAGCTTCGCTGGCGCTGCGCAGAGGGTCACGAGTGGGACGCATTACCGGGAAGCGTCAAGCACATGGGAAGCTGGTGTCCGGCGTGCGTGGTACTGTTGCGCGGCACGATTGAGCAGATGCAGGTACTGGCACAGGGGCAGAACGGCGTCTGTCTCTCAAAGTGGTACGTCAATACGCGTACAGAGCTTCGCTGGCGGTGTGCGGAGGGTCACGAGTGGGACGCCACGCCGACCACGATGAAGCTGCGTGTGAAGGCGGGGTACTGGTGCCAGAAGTGTCCTGGAGTCGCCCAACACCCTGCACCCGCGTGACCCGTAAGGCCTCGCGTTGCAACCCCTGCCAGCCAGCCGTAGGATCGGTTCTACACCGACAGCGCTCGCCCGCGAGTGGGACGTCGCGCATCCCACTGCTCATTCCGCTTGCTCTGGGGCTAGTGTTCCAGGGGGGTATCGGACTACTGTGAGCTTCGAATCCGGAAAGCGATGACCGGCCTTCGTACGGCACTCTCGCGACGCCCCTGGTGGATGCAGCTCCTGCTGGGCTTCTGCCTGTTCATGACCCTGGTCTACATGCCGTTCGATCTGTTCCTGAAGCCGGTGGCCGAGGATCAGGAGGTCTGGTTCGGGTTCATGCTGACCGGCTGGGCCGCCAAGGCGACCGAGCCGCTGCACTGGGCCATCTATGCGGCCGGCGCCGTCGGGTTCTGGAAGATGCGCTCCTGGATGTGGCCGTGGGCGGCCGTCTACGCGCTCCAGGTCGCCATCGGCATGGCGGTCTGGAACGCCCGTCAGGGGTCGTTGGTCGCCGGTGTGGTCAGCTTCGCCGTCTACCTGGTGCCGACCATCGCCCTCTATCGCGCCCGCGGGCGCTTCGTCGCCGACGTCCGGTGAACTGATGATCAACCTGTTTCAGCCGGCCCTCGGCCCTGAAAAAAAGAAAGTCCCGCAGGACGATGTGGAGACGGTGCGCTGGTTTCGGCTGGTGGCTGAGCAGGGGCACGCTGAGGCGCAGAACAACCTTGGGGTCATGTACGGCACCGGCGCAGGCGTGCCGCAGGACTACGTCGAAGCGCACATGTGGAGGAACCTAGCCGCCGCCCAGTCGTCTGGCGAGGACCGCGATCTACGGGTCAAGTCCAGCGACACCCTTGCCAGTGGCATGACCCCAGCCCAACTCGCCGAAGCGCAACGCCACGCGCGCGCCTGGGACGCCGCGCACCAGCGTGAGCCGTAACCCCTCGCATGGCGGACCGAATGGCACCGGAAGGCAACGGCCTCTGGTCTTTCCGACCACCTGAAGGCCGGTTCGGACCCGCACGAGATGCGTAGTACGGGTGTATAACGGTGTCACACGGCTGGGTAACAGAGAGCCTTCAACGCAGGAGAGCATCATGCAGAAACAAAATCGGTCTCGCGTGCGCATCCTTCTGGCGATCGCGACAATGGCGGTAGTCGCGATGCTGGTCGGTCAGCAATCTCAGATTACGGCCGGGCAAAGCCGCTTCGTTGGTGGTAATCCGACCCGACCGGATTCAGCCGACATCCGGGCCCTGCGCCTTCGTTTTGAGGCCGGCGTTCGCTCGAACTGGCATAGCCATGCTGGCTGGCAGATCATCGCCGCCGAAGAGGGCCTGGGTCGCACGCAAGTGCGTGGGGACGAGGTTGTCGAGCTGAGCCCGGGCGGGTCGCCAAACTACACCGCGCCCGGAGTGGTTCACTGGCACGGCGCGGCTCCAGACGAACACGTGGTGCAGCTGACCTTCATGGGGGGAGCGTCGGGAGCCGACTGGTTCGAACCGGTGAGTGACGACGACTACCGGGGAAAGTAGTACCCGAGTTACGGGAGGGGGCGGCCGGCGTGTCGAGAACGAAGCCGTTCACGGTAGTGCCAGAGGCGGGTGCCACATCGTGGACAGGCGAGCACATCCAGCCGCTGCCGGAATGAAGCGTCGAAGTCCACCGCCTCGCTCGCGAGTGGGCCGCCACGCACCCGCGTGAGCCGTAAGCCCACGGA
>CAUYXS010000194.1:0-2779 GCA_963577205.1 Dehalococcoidia bacterium
CACGGTACGACCTGCCACGGGCATTGAACGTGCTCTCAGAAATACTCTGGCCGGTTGTCGGCGCCGCAGGTGGGATTTCTCCAGGCGATACAGTCATGCTCTGGAGCGACAAGCCAGCCCCGGGTATCTATGGCGTCGCCACCGTAACCGCGCCACCGTCGCCGACGATGGGGCCTGAATTCGATCCGTTTTGGCTCACAGAGCCTGCTGCCTGGGGTGTCTACTGTCCCCTCAGAGTGGATCGGAGCCTTTCTGGTGAACCCGTGCTTGCTGACGAACTTGATCGGGGCGGAGCACTCGACTCTGCTGCCGCTCGCGGACCTATCGTTAGCGTGACTGAGCGCCACCAAGTCTCATTGACAACGACCCTGGCCACTCGGGGCTGGACCCCAGCACAGCCTGGCAGCGACTAGCGGCGCCCGGCAGGGCCTCGCGAAACGGAAAGAACCCTCGGCGACATCGGGGTTCTTTCCGTTTCGCTGTTGAAGGCAAAAAGAAGGCAAAAATGTCCAGAGCAACCTAGGCGCCAGCGCGGCTGGGCGGCTCATGTTTACCTAGAGCGAGGCCGCCAACCAGGAGGATCTGGCCAACAGGAGCGGCTGGGCTTTGTGCTGCTTCAGGAGGCGATCGTCTGAGCCATGCCTCGTTGCCTGCGGGAGCCCGCGTGTAGGTGCCGCTGGCTGAAGAAGACAGGCGATGTTGAGTGGCTTTCGCTGGCTTGGCAAACGAATCAGCCGAGCGTATCATAAGCTTGTCAAGAGGTGTTTAGGTGGCCGTGGCCCGGGAAACGGGCTTTCGGGGCACCGGCGCCAAAGGGCAGGCCGAGGTGGTGGAAATGGCAGACACGCTGTCTTGAGGGGGCAGTGGGGCAACCCGTGGGAGTTCGAATCTCCCCCTCGGCACCACTGAGTGCTACCCACGACAGGGCGACGTAGCCAAGTGGTTAAGGCGGGGGTCTGCAAAACCCCTATTCGGCGGTTCGAATCCGCCCGTCGCCTCCAACACGACCATAAAGAAAAGGCTCCCTGCCAGGGAGCCCTTTCTTCTTTGTTGACTTGGGCAGGCCCAGCCCTACTCGCAGGCACTGATGGTGAGTTCCGTCGAATCATGAGCGGAGCCCGCTGGGTGCGACACGCCGGCTACGCGAGCCAGCGGTCGAGCACGTCAATGAGGATAGTGAGGGTGCCCAGGCTGACGATGGTACTGACGATGACGGAACTGCTGACGAACCGAGGCTCGGCGTTGTAGGTAGCGGCGAGCAGCGTGGGGAAGACGGCCGCGGGCATCGCGGCCATGATGATGGCGGTGCGCTGGGAGACGCCATCGATGCCTAGGAGGAGCGTGACGCCGTATGCGATAGGCGCCGCGAGGGCCAGGCGCACGAACAGCGCTGCCAGCAGGGCGCGCCACCGTTCCATCTCGATGCCGTGTGCCATCTGGAACCCGAGCACGAGGAGCATGGCGGGGATGGCCGCCGCCGCGAGCATCTCGACGGGCAGGTCGATGCTGGTGGGTAGGCTCCAGCCCAGTGCCCTGATGACAATGCCAAGTGCGACGGCGTAGATGGCCGGCAGCTTCAGGGCCTCGACGAGCGGCCCGAGCCCGTGCGCCTGCGATCGCGCCGCGATGAAGATACCGAGGGGCCACGCGATGGCCGCCTGGGTGACGAAAAGGATGACCCCCGCGGCCAGTCCCGCGTCGCCGAAGGCCAGCAGCGAGATGGGCAATCCCATGTTGCCGACGTTCGGGAACGAGGTTGCGAGTAGGAAGCCGGAGCGCATTGACCGGTCCTGCTTCATCGTGACGCTGATGATCGAGGCCGTGAGCACGACGACGACGGTCGTGAGTAAGCCCGACACAGCAAGCTTCACAGACGTGTCGGCGGGCATTTCCGCGTTAAGGATCAGCTGGAAGACGAGAGCGGGCGAAAGGACGTAGACGGTGACTGGGCTCAGGGTGCCGACGGTGAGCCGGCGCCAGCGCTGGAGCATTGCCCCTGCCCCTGCGACGAGGAACACGGGGAGAATGACGGTGAGGAAGACGTCGAGCATGCGAAGGCGCGGGAGAGTGTACCAGGCGTCGCGCCCGCCAGGAGGCTAGTTCTGGCGCGGCATCCAGAATGCGACGATCGACACGCGCTCGGCCATGGCGTCGGCGATCAGCTCCGGGTCGCCGTACTCGTCGCGCACACGCTGGTCGAAGCCGTTGAGCTGGAGCATGCCGCGCAGGAACCCGGCTACGTACTGGTTCGCGCGCCAGGGGTCTGGCGGCGCGTCCTTCCATTCGGGCACGTTCTCGTGGCCGCGCATGAGAAACAGCGAGGCGCCCTCAAGGATGTGGTCCGCGAAGACCTGATGCTCGTAGTCGCGCTGGAGCCGCCGCGGGACGTGCTTCAGCCCCGCCTTCCGCGCGTCGCGCAGCAGATCGAAGAGCGCCTGGCGGCGGGGATTCATCTCGCGGTCGTTGGGCAAAAGCTCTCCTGCCAGGCCGAATCTCCAAGCTTGTAACACATTCGTAACGTGAAGGTAACACCCGCGCAAAAGGTGCAGGCGAACATGGTGTTCGGTCCGGAGCGACTGAACACCATGGGAGGATTGAGATGAACACGGGCGATACCGCATGGGTCCTTGCATCGTCGGCGCTTGTGCTGCTGATGACGCCGGGGCTCGCTTTTTTCTACGCTGGAATGGTCCGACGTAAGAGTGCCGGATCCACCTTGATGCAGGCATTTGTGACTATCGGCCTGGTCGGTATTGTCTGGGTTCTGTGGGGATATAGC
>CAUYXS010000195.1:0-2777 GCA_963577205.1 Dehalococcoidia bacterium
CGGATATTGGATGCGATGCCGTGTGTCGAGATCGAGATCGTGGGGCCTGCTACAGCGCGAGAAGGGGGGCCGCCGCCCTTAAGCAATGTCCTCCTTCGTTGAAGGTGTTCGCGCGTTGAAGGCGTTCGCGCCGTAGAGGCGCGGATCCATCGATTAGGGTCTCTGCTTTTTATTGACACCCCTGCACCGCTAGGCTAGATTCTTAGGTACGAGTGTCACAGGAGCGACCTTGTAGTGCTCGTCCGCTCCGCGCACTACAAGCGGGCCAGGCTATGTCGTCGATAGTCAGATTCGCTTGACCTCAAACTTCCCTTAAGGGCCTAGATATGAGCCGCCTCCTCACTTACGCACTGCCCGAAGGAACGAACGCACACATCGATGACCTCGTTGAGGAGATCGAGCGGAGTCCGTTCGGCTCCCCCACCCCGGTTGACCTGGCGGGCGTCTATGAGCGTCTGCACATTAAGGACGTCGTCGACGACCTTCCTGAAGGTCTCAACGAAGAGGACCTCAGGGGCATCCTTATGTTGGCAATGCTCACCGAGTGTGCCACGGACTCTTACGCTGCGGTCTTCTATGAAGGCGCCCGCGATTACGGCACTCCGTGGCTGACCAGATTCACGGAGCGCACGTGGGTGCCCGATGAGTACACGCACGCAGACCCGTTCAAGAGCATGCTCATGAGCATGGGGCACAGCGAGGCGGAGCTCGACGACCACATCAAGCGCGTACAGGAAAAAACCTTCGTCCACTCCAGCGGCAAGACGCCGGTGGAGTTAACGACTTTCGGTATCCTTCAGGAGTTCCTTACCGACCATTGGCACGGCATGATCGCCGGGCTCTTGACTCGCCGAGCACCTGAGGCCGCTCGCCTCGCCAACGAAGTGAAGAAGCGTGAGACGCTCCACTATATGTGGTACCGGGAAATGACCGCCATCCAGGTCCAAGCGAACCCCGACCTGCTTCATTTAGTGGCTGAGGCCGTGACTTCCTTCAGTATGCCCGGTATGTCCCTGATTCCCGAATACCAGAGCAAAGCCCTTGACTGGATGATGCCGGCAGGCGCCGACATGCAGCGTAATGCGAGGGAAGTCATCCGCCACCTCTATGCGCTCGGCGGCAACACCAAGCGGGCGGGCGAACTCCTGATTGAGATCGCCATCATCAAGGGCATCCCCATCGCGGGTCTGTCGCCCACGCGCGCGCAATCGATCATTGACCGCATGGGCGGTGTGGGCTATTCGCTTCTGGGCGAGGCGGTGCTCGAGTCCGTGGGTTTGCCGATGCCGGAGGGCGTCGGCAAACGCAATGACAACAAGCTCGTCGGTGCCGTACCCACGTGGGGTGCTCTCTACGACCGAGGTCGCGGCAAGCTCCGTTCCCTGATTGTTGGGCGGCTTGACCTCTCGACGGTCACCGGCGCTCCCTCCGAGAAGTAACCCAAGTGTCAGTAGCCGGACTCCTCGCCACGGGCATCGCTCGCCGAACTTTCCTGGGCGTTCTCAGTCGCATCGCCGTCGGCAGCCTGACGGTTGTGTTGCCCGCAGGCGACACGCGTAGCTACGCAGGCAAAGCCCCAGGCCCTGCCGCCACGTTGATCGTCCACTCCAACTCCTTCTTTGGCCGCGTGCTTCGCCACGGCGAGATCGGGTTCGGCGAAGCCTTCATGGACGGCTACTGCACTAGCCCTGACCTTGTGGCCCTGATCAAACTGGCCCTTGCCAATCGTCGCGCCATGAGCCTCAACGCCGGCCTGCTGCGGAGCCTCTCCCGCGTCTTCAATCGGCGGCTCCATCTTGGGCGCCGCAATACCGTCGAGCAGGCCAAAGACAACATCTCTGCGCACTACGACTTGGGCAATGACTTCTTCCGCCTGTGGCTGGATGAGACGATGACTTACTCAAGCGCGCTCTTCACCCAGCCCGACGAAGCGCTCGCCGACGCCCAGCGCAACAAGTACCGCGCCCTGTGTGACCTGGCCAGGCTCAAGGTCGACGACCACGTGCTGGAGATAGGGACCGGGTGGGGCGGCTTCGCCATCCTTGCCGCTGGGGAGTACGGCTGCCGTGTCACCACCGTCACCATCTCAGTGGAACAGTGTGCCCTCGCCACCGAGCGCGTGGCCGAGGCAGGGCTCGCTGACAGGGTCACGGTCGAACTCCGCGACTACCGCGACGTCACCGGGAGTTTCGATGCCGTCGTGTCCATAGAGATGTTCGAAGCGGTAGGTGCTGAGTTTTTCGAAACCTTCTTCGAAAAATGTGGCTCGGTGCTCAAGCCCGATGGCCGGCTAGTCATGCAGGTCATCACCGTCCCCGACGAGGCCTACGTGGCCCAGGTCACCGGCGTGAACTGGATTCAGAAGTACATTTTCCCTGGCGGAGTCCTGCCTTCCCTCGCGGCGATGGAACGAGCCAACACGCGGTCCGGTCTCGTGCTGACAAAGAGCACCGACATCGGCCTGCACTACGTCACCACGCTTCACCATTGGCGGGAGCGCTTCTGGCAGGTCATCGACAAGGTGCGGGCGCAAGGGTACGACGAGCGCTTCGTGCGTATGTGGGACTATTACTTGGCGATCTGCGAGGCGGGCTTCGCTGCGCATAACACCGGGGATGCCCACGTCCTGTTTGAGAAGTCGCCGGCTGTTGACTAGCGGGCGTGCTGCATGGCGAAGGCCCCTGGGGCCAGGGTTGTGACCTTTGAAGCAAAGACTCTTAGCTTGGATGGAGGAGGACGTATGAGAGCTGTACAGTTCGCGACCACAGGCGGGCCTG
>CAUYXS010000196.1:0-2764 GCA_963577205.1 Dehalococcoidia bacterium
CCGGGATGTTGTCAGACGTGTCACCGGTGAGGGATTTGACGTCGATGACCTGATCCGGTGAGAGGCCACCGTAGCGATCGTTGACCGCGGCGACGTCGTAGAGCTTGGACTCGCCGAAGCCGGAGGTCATGAGCACGCGCACGTGGGGCGAGACCAACTGGAGTGTGTCGGTATCGCCGGTGGCGATGATGATGTCCACGGCCTCGTCGTCGGCGAACTTGGCGATGGTGCCCAGCACGTCGTCGGCCTCATAGCCGGGGACTTCGTAGATGGGGATATCGAACGCCTGCATGACCTCTTTGGAGCGCTGGATGTTCTGGCGCAGCGGGTCGGGCATGGGCGGCCGGTTGGCCTTGTACTGGTCGTAGAGGTCATCCCGGAACGTCTTGCCGGGGTGGTCGAAGGTGATGGAGACGTGGGTCGGCTTGAGCGACGCCAGCGTCTTGAAGAACGTCGTCGTGAACGAGTACACGCCACGCACGTCCTCACCTGTCTTGCGCACGGTCATCGGGCGCGCGGCCTGCAACGCGAACCAGGCGCGATAGACCATCGCGTGGCCGTCCATGACCAGCAGCAAAGGCGGCTTCGAAGGCGCCTGCTGCGCAGGCGGTGGCGTGGGTTTGGGGCTGGGCGTCGGCTCCGGCGCGTCGAAGAGCGTGGGACCGTCTTGGGTGGGTTTGCCGGGCATGGGTTAGGTGCTCTTGTAGGGCTTGAAGAAGCTGTGGAGGTAGTTACGCTGGTGCGCCCATCGGTGGGCGCGGGTGACGACTTCATCGTCTAGGATCTTGCCGCTCTCGGTGACCTTGATCGCTTTATACCCCTTGGCCGGCAGCATGGGCGCGGTGTCCGAGATATCCACGTCGCAGCCCTGCGCGAGCAGGTAGCTTTTGAGCGTGTCGTAGCCCTTGGGCTTCGAATTGGGCGTGACGTAAATCCAGAAATCGCGGCTGCCGAGCACCTCGTGGACGTGGTCGGCGGCGACGTTGGCGCCCTTGCCTGAGCCGGTCTTGAGCTGGGCGCGCGTCATGCCTTTGTCTTGCATCGTCATAGGGCGCTCATTCTAGCGGCGAAGGACTTGCGCTGCACGGATGTGCGCGTCGGGCATCTGTGGTGAATTCGCGTGACATGGTTGCTGGCACAGCGTTTCTACCATCCCCCTGCCTCGTTTCTACTAGGAAGGGGGCAGGGGGATGGAGTGGATGGGGGACACTCCCATGCCCCTGGCAGAGCGGGCTTCGGCCCTCTGCACACCCCGTAGGTACCGTCATTCCAGCGGAGACTGGAACCTCGTTGGCGGACGAGAGTGGTTGCGGGCGTTCTGGATCCCGGCCTTCGCCGGGATGACGAAGGGAAGGCAGGGATGGACAACCGGCGCAGGAACAGATCGTTACCCGCGCGCCATGGTCCACTGCACCATTCCGTTGGCGTAGGACTGACTGGAAACGGTGTGGAAGCCGGTAGTGCTGGCGCCGGGTGCGAAGAGGGGGATGCCCGCACCGAGGACGGTGGGGATGAGCGTGATGATCATCTCGTCGATGAGGCCGGCGTTGAGCATGACGGTGTTGATCTGGCCACCACCGACGAGCCAGAGGTCGGCTCCTTCCTCCAGTTTCAAGCCCCGCGTGAACGCGGCGATGTCGCCCGTGACGAATCGCCACACGCCCACATCCTCGGACGCGTCACCGTCGGCGGTCACCCTAATACCCGCGCGCGAAATCGACCTCGCTGGTCAGCGGCTCGCCCGCGATGAACCGGCGCAGGTTGGCCGCGAAGGTCTCGGCCATGGGCCAGTAGACGACGTCGGTTTTGCCGGAGTTGTGCGGGGTCATGACGACGTTGGGCTGCGCTATGAGTTCGGGGTCCGGCGGGCGCTGGCGTTCCTGGTCGTAGACGTCCAAGTAGACGCTGCCGAGCTTGCCGGAGCGTATGGCGTCCTTGAGCGCGGCTTCGTCGACGACTTCGCCGCGGGCGACGTTGGCGAAGAATGCGCCGTCCCTCATCGCTGCGAACGCTTGCGCGTTGAATAGGCGTAGCGTGTCCGGCGTGAGCGGCGCGGAGACGGCGACGAAGTCGCATTCGCCCAGCATGGTGTGGAGCTCGGCGGACGGGTAGAGCGTGTCGATGCCGTCGACGTTGTCCTGGCGCGACGTCGCTGAGCGCCGTGTGGCGAGCACGCGCATGCCCAGCGCCTTCGCCAGGCGGGCGGTCTCGCCGCCGATGCCACCGAGGCCAACGACGCCGATGGTTTTGCCAGCGACCAGGCGTAGGTGCATCTGCGAGTCGTCCAGCTTGCCCGCCCGCGTTTGGTCCGTGGCGATGGTCAGCTGCTTAGCGTAGGCCATGGCGGCGGCGATGATCATCTCGGCGATGGGTAGCGATTGCACGACGCCACGCCCGCTGGTGATGTGGACGCCGGTGTCCCACAGGTCGCTGTTCGTGAAGTCGGACACGCCGGCCCAGACGAACTCGGCCCACCGCAAATTGGGCATGCGGCTGGCCAGGTGCAAGGGGAAGGGGATGCTGGCAGCGAGGACGTTGGTACGCGCCAAGAGCGCCTCGCGCTCGGGCGCGCTGAGGTCAGACGTCCAGGACTCGCGGTAGCTCTTGAGCCCCGTGGAGGGCGGGAACATCCCTCCGTCGTCTTCGAACGCGCCGGGCTGCTCCACGTGAATCTCCACGCGATCCGGCGCGACGGCCCGGATGGCGGACAGGTCGGGTGTTTCGTCCATCAAGATGAGGACGACGATGGGGTCAGGGGCGTTTT
>CAUYXS010000197.1:0-2735 GCA_963577205.1 Dehalococcoidia bacterium
GAGGGCGCTCGTCGAGAACTTCGGGGACCAGTGGTTGCGCTTGAGGAATCTGGACAGCCAGGCCCGCGAGTCGGCGGCCTATCCAGAATTCGACGAAAACCTTCGCATGGCCTTCCGGCGTGAGACCGAGATGTTCTTCGAGAGCATCGTTCGCGAAGATCGCAAGGTCAGCGATTTTCTGAACGCTGACTACACCTTCGTCAACGAGCGGCTCGCACGGTTCTACGGCATTCCAGGGGTTTACGGTGAGCGGTTCAGACGGGTGACGCTCGATCCCCAGAGTCCCCGCGGCGGGCTCCTAGGCCAGGGGAGTTTGCTTACAGTGACCTCTCACCCCAACCGGACGTCTCCAGTTCTTCGGGGAAAGTGGTTGCTTGAAACGATCCTTGGTGCCCCGCCGCCAGAGCCCCCGGCCAACATACCCGGCCTGCCTGACAGGGGTGAGGGGGGCCAGCCTGCTTCGGTGCGAGAGCGGCTGGAGACGCACCGGAAGAATCCCGTGTGCGCCGCTTGCCACGCACCGATGGACCCGCTGGGCTTCGCACTTGAAAATTTCAGTGCGATCGGCGAGTGGCGCGACGTGAGTGAAGCGGGCACGCCGATTGATGCTACGGGTACCATGCCGAGCGGCGCCAAATTCGAGGGGTCGGCCGGTCTCCGGGAGATTCTCGTGGGCAGGCGCGCCGAGTTCGCGGGAACGATCGCCGAAAAATTGATGGCCTACGCACTGGGCCGAGGCGTCGAATTCTACGATCGCCCCAGCCTGAGAGTCATCTCCAAGGCCGCCGCCAGTGACGACTACCGCTGGTCATCCATCGTCCTGGGCATCGTGAGGAGTACGCCGTTTCAGATGCGCACGGCTCGCGGCGAAGCCCCCGCGCTGGCAGAGGCGGCCGCTCGCTGAACTGAGCCAGGGCCGGCGGCTGCGCTTGCGCTTGGTCGCTATTGCGCGCCGAGCTTGCGCAGTAGTTCCGCAGTGCTGTTGTCTGCACCGGAGGGCGCCTGGCCGAATCTGTCGGCCGACGCCATGGCCAAGGGCGTCTGCCCCTTCTCGTTCTTGACATCCAGTGTGGCGCCACGTTCAACGAGGAACTCGACCACAGAGTTCAATCGGCGGGCGGCCGCCCTGTGCAGTGCTGTGTTGCCACTGCTGTCAGTGGAGTTCATGTCGGCACCGCCGTCGACGGCCAGCGTGACGCACTCCCGAACCAGGCGCTCGGTGACTGTTTGGTCTGGGGTACGTCCGACCTCAGGCCGCAAGTTGCCCTGAACGGCCGAGAGTAGCAATGGCTCTCCCTCGTCCGTTACGACGGACGCGTCTGCCCCGTTGGCGAACAGGTGCTTCAGAATTTCCGGTTGGGCGAAGCGCGCCGCCAGCCACACCGGAGTTGCCCCGATGTAGTGACCGGAGATCACGTAGTCCACGCTGGCGCGCCGCACGGGCGTGCCCTGCATCAGCACGCCATTCGGGTCGGCTCCGTTCGCGATGAGCGCTGTTGCGACGTCCACGAAGCCGTGCAGAATGGCGACATGCAGCGCCGTGTACCCGCCGTCGGCGGCATTCGGATCGGCGCCGCGCTCGAGCAGTAGCATGGCAAGCGGTGCGTGGCCGCTGTGAACGGCCACGACCAGCGCGCTCGTACCCTCGGGCGAGAGTTCCTTGGGGTCTGCCCCGGCGGCGAGCAGCACCTGTGTCGTCTCGACGCTCCCCTGCCGTGCTGCGAACAAGAGCGGCGTGAAGCCACCCCTGTCGATTTCGGCCACGACCTCGTTCCCGAAGCCGGCCGTCTCGGTGTTGACACGACGGTGGCGAACCTTCGCTCTCGCGTGAAGGTCCGCGCCCGCCTCAATGAGCACCCTTGCGACGTCGGCGTGACCCTGCGCGGCAGCCCACATCAGCGCCGTCTGGTTTTGCGATGACTCTAGCGCGTTGACGTCCGCGCCTCGCGCCAGAAGTTGCCTGACGATGTTGGCGCTACCGGTTCGAGTAGCCGTCATCAACATAGTTTCACCCGAGGGGAGCGCGACGCTCGCGTCGGCACCCGCCGCCAGCAGTCGCTCCACCATGGCGGTGCTGCCGTTGACGCACGCGAGCCAGAGCGGTGTGACGCCGAGGTCGTTGGCAGCAGTTGCAGACGCACCGGCCTGCAGCAGGACGTCCGCTGTTGCTATGACGTCCCAGTAGGCCGCCCAGTGCAATGCTGTGGCGCCATCACCCTGCCTGGTGTCGACGTCGGTGCCCTGCGCGAGCAGGGTGCGGACGGCAGGCGCATCGTTCCTCTTTGCCGCATCCACGAGCCGGAGGTCATCAGCGGCGGTGGCCCCGAGGCTGGCAACGACAAGCAGCGCCGGTGCACAGCGCGCGAGCTCTCGGAGGATTCTCATGCGGTTACTGCCTCAGTTCTGCGTAGATTGCCTCGACGTTTGCACGGACGTTCGTCAGGCCGTAGTTCGGGTACTTCCCGGAAAGCAGTGTGGTGGCCGCTACCGCCGCGTCGCCGACGCTCTTGCCAGCCACAAGCGACGCCTTCGCGGAATCCAGGAGGTCGCTGTTGACGGTCGCGAACTCCTCAAGGTCCCGCATCGTGATCCACCGGAGGATGGCCTTTGGCGGGGGAGTTCCGCGCCCGGGAATGATGGTTTCGATCCCCTTGCCCTGCAGTCCCTTGACCGTCTTGGCCAGCGTGTCGACCAGCGCGACAGGGCTCCCGCCGTTCTCGAAGTCGATGGCCGGC
>CAUYXS010000198.1:0-2730 GCA_963577205.1 Dehalococcoidia bacterium
CTCAATGATGCGCTTGCGGAACTCGGGGCGTTCCTGCTCGTAGCGGGCGATATCGATGATGTCGTTCAGCGTTAGCGGGCGCATGTCAGTTGCCGTCGAGGCCGTACGCCACCGCCAATGCCTGCGCGGTATGCACGGGACGGCGTCCGATAGCGTGCTCTATTTGCATGGCCGCGAGCGGACAGTCGGTGACGATCAATGCGGGGTCGCTGCTCTGGAGATTGTCGAAGAGTTTGCTCCCCACCTGGAGGGAGAGTTCGTGGTAATCCTTCTTCACTCCCCAGGTGCCGTCGTGTCCTGAGCACATTTCGACAGAGGCGATCTCAGTGTCAGGCAGCAGGCCAAGCAGGCGGCCCGAGTTGTTACCGACGGACTGCGCCCGCGTGTGGCACGCGACGTGCAGCGCGACCTTCCCAAGCCCCTGCTTGAAGTCACGTTCCAACACTTTGCCGCGTGCCATTCGCACCAGATAGTGGCCTAGCTCGAAGGTGTGCTCCGCGACCCGTTTAGCGGTCTCAGAGTCAGTCGAGTTCTCCGGGTATTCGCTGCGAATGGTCAGGGCACAGGTCGGGCCCGGCGTGACCACGTCGTACCCCTCGTCCACGAACTGGGAAAGCTCTCGGAGGTTGAATTCCATTTTCTTCTGCGCGCCGTCGAAATCGCCCGCGTCCATCATCGGCATCCCGCAACAGACCTGTGGCGGCAGGACGACTTCGACATTGTTGTGCTCAAGCACTTGCATCGCGGCAATCGCGATCTCGGGCGCGTTGTAGTTCACCGTGCACGTCGTGAAGAATGCCACCTTGCGCACAGGTTCACCTGCCGGCCGGAATACTCTGCCACCGTAGCGCTGCTGGAACCACGCTTCGAAAGTCTGCCGATGGTAGGTGGGCAACGTGGCGTCGCGGTGAACCCCCGCGACCAGCTCGATGACCCGGCGTGCCGGACCGAAACGGTTGGTCGCGTTGGCGAGAGGCGCGCTCATGCTGCCCAGCTTGCCCATGCGGTCTTGGTCTGCCATGAGCTTCGCGGTGAAGCCAACCCCTTCCTCTTTGGCACGCACGAACTTGGCGCGCTGGAACAACCGAGGCACGTCCATGTCGTACTCGTGGGGGTCGGTATAGGGGCAGACGACCCAACAGATCTTGCATTGGAAGCAGAGGTCTTCGACCGGCCTCAGGTCGGCGCGGTCAACCTTGGACAACTCGCCGTCCACGCTGTCGGTCAATTCGAACAACGCGGGGAAGGACGGACAGAGGTTCCAGCACAAGCGGCATCCGTGGCAGACGTCGAACTGTCGTCGCTGCTCGGCCAGCAGGTCGCCCGGATCCCAATAGCGGGGGTTGGCGGGACTATAAGCGGGGTCGGCAGCCACGGATGCTCCTAGGATGGACGTCGTTTGGAGAAGCGGGAGGCGGCCTTGAGCAAGCCCAGGGCCGCCTCCCGCTATGCGGCTCTGTGCTAGAGGCTGAGGTTCTCGGAGCCCTTGGTAAATCGGCCGGCGTGAGAGCGCTCGGCTCGGGCCAGAGTCTCGAACCACTCCGCCAGCTCATCGAACTTCTCGTCGCGCGCGGTCCGTGCGAAGCCCGGGTACATCTCCGTGTACTCGTAGGTCTCGCCTTCGATGGCCGACTTGAGGTTCGCCTCGGTGTTGCCTATGGGAACGCCGGTGGCCGGGTCCCCGACTTCCTTCAAGAAATCGAGGTGGCCAAAGGCATGTCCCGTCTCGGCCTCGGATATGTCGCGAAAGAGGCCACCGATCTCCGGGTACCCCTCAATATCGGCGCGCCGCGCAAAGTAGAGGTAGCGACGGTTCGCCTGCGATTCGCCGGCAAAGGCGTTCTTCAAGTTTTCATGGCTCTGTGTCCCTGCGAGTCCTGCCATAGTGTCTCCTCTCGTATCCTGTTCTTCTCTGGTTGGTCAGTCCCGGTTTATGGCCGGGCACCGTGCGTAGATCAAGGCCGTCAGCACCAGGCATTCGTTCAGTGAAGCCCGCGCGGCCCTCGCCGACATGGAGTGAGCGACACCCGACGGGGCTGCTGTCCAACAGTGTCCACGAGACGATCGGCACGCCAGCGGCGCTCGCTCGATTTTCGTCGCGAAGGCCCTTCTTTGAGAACCCTATGCCCGCTCACGCGAGGGGGTCAAGCACGTCCTAGTTTGCCTGCCAAGCGACGAAGCCGAGGCCAACGGTGGCATGATGCGCGGGGATGTAGTCGACAACTGTAGCAGCCGCGCCCATCGCCTCACCCGCGCCAACGCCAACGATCCACTGGCGGTATTCTGCAGTCGACCCGCGCAGGGTGTCGGAGTCAAGGTCGAACATCGGCTTGAGCCGCTCCCCGCGCCCGCGCCTGATCTGCTCCATCGCCCACCGGTCGAGCCGGACGTCGATGTGGCCGGCGCGAGGCCCAAGCGGATCACCCGACATGCCACCTGCGACGACAAGCGCCACTCGCTCTTTCCGCGAGGAGAGGATCTCCGCCAAGGTGTTCCCCAGGGTGTAGCAGCGATTGCCATCGGGGGCGGGAGTGACGCGCGTGTTGACGAAGAGGGGCACCACGGGGTGAATCCCACCGGGGTCGAGACGCTTGAGTGGCCAGATGACGGTGCGTGGGCCCTCCGCGCGGGGCCCATCGGAGGCTTGCGGGTTCAGGAACTGGCTATAAGTCATATCCAGCTCATGGTCCACCAGCTCGGCCAATATCTCTTCGGCAAGCTCTTGATCGC
>CAUYXS010000199.1:0-2726 GCA_963577205.1 Dehalococcoidia bacterium
ATGGGCGTTCGGACGCACCAGCGTTATCCTCTCGATCCTCATCGTGGGTGCGATCTCGGGCGTCATCTTCTGGCGCAACCGAGCGCTCATGCAGGCGCTGGTGCGCCGACACTGGCGTTACCTGGTCAGCGTTGAACTGCTGTTCATCGTGGCGTACCTGACGTTCGTGATGATCCGGGCGGCGAACCCGGACCTGTGGCACCCGTTCAGGGGCGGCGAGAAGCCCATGGACCTGTCGTACCTGACGGCGGTGGCCAAGTCGGTGTCGTTCCCGCCGTATGACCCGTGGTACGCGGGTGGGTATATCAACTACTACTACTTCGGCTTCGTGCCAATCGCCGCGCTCATGCGCCTCACGGGCATCGTGCCGACGGTCGCCTACAACTTGGCGGTGCCGCTGCTGTTCGCGCTCACGTTCACGGGTGCGTTCAGCGTGGGCTACAACCTCACCGAGGGCCTGCGCCAGCGCATCAAGGTCAGCGTCAGCGCGCGAACCACGCTTGCGGCAGCCGTGGTTACGGCGCTGCTGGTGACAGTGCTGGGCAACCTCGATGGCGCCGCACAGCTGCTGCAGGCGACGGGCCGCACGCTGGGTGGCAACGACTTTGGCAATTTCGACTTCTGGCGCTCGTCGCGACTGATGCCGGGGCAGATCGCCATCACGGAATTCCCGTTCTGGTCGTTTCTGTTCGCCGATCTCCACGCGCACATGATCTCGCTGTTCGTACAGGTCACCGTGATCGGGCTTGCCGTGAACCTCGTGCTGGGGGCGCGATCGCCGGTTGGCTGGCGCACGCGCCTACCGGGGCTGGCGTGGTTGGCGTTCGGCGTAGGTTCGTTCGCCGCCATCAACACGTGGGATGTGCCCGCGTATGGCTTGCTGGCAATCGGCACGCTGGCCATCGTCTGGCTCGTGGGCCGTCGTGAGCCGTTCAACGGACCCCTGGTCGGCAAGTACGCGATCGCGCTGGGCCTGTTCGGCGTCCTCCTGTACGCGCTGTTCCTGCCCTTCCACCAGAGCTATGAGTCGGTCTTCGACGGCACGTTCTTCAGCCGTTGGCGGACGGTCGCGTGGCATTACATGGCGGTCCACGGCCTGCTGTTCTTCCTCACTGGTTCGTGGTTGGTTGTCGAGGCCACGCGCCGCTTCCCCGCTTGGCGACGGCTCTTCACGGTTCGCTGGCCCGACAGCCCGCGCGCTCTGCTGAGCAGCCGCCTGCTCACGTGGGTGCTTGCGGTCGGCGTGGCAGGGCTTGGCTCGGCGGTGTGGATCAGCGTGCCCAAGCTGCATCAGTGGACGACCGTGGCTGCGCTGGCTATCGTTATGGCGCTCGCGCTGGCGGTGGCCGCCTCGTGGCTGGCCCGACCGGTCACGCGTGAGACGCCGGTGCAGTTGCTGCTGCTGGGAATGCTCGTGCTGGCGCTGGGCATCGGCGCGGGCGTGGACTTCGTGACTGCTGAGCGCGACATCGATCGCATGAATACGGTGTTCAAGTTCTACCTCAACGCTTGGGTGCTCTACTCCATCGTGGGTGGCGTGGGCCTGTGGCACCTTTGGGCGACGGGCGCGCTGCGTTGGCGTGGCCTGGGCGGCTGGCGGTACGCCAAGACGCCGTGGATCGCCCTGCTGGTGCTCCTGGTGCTGTCGACGGCCATTTTCCCGGTGCTGGGCACGCGGACGCGCATCGGCGACCGGTTCGACAACAGTCTGAGCCTGACGCTGGAGGGCGATGCGTTCCAGCAGGTGACGACGTACCACGATCCCGGCCCGGGCAACGATGGCCAGGACCCCAACGCGCGCTACGCACTGGCGTCGGACGCGGAGGCGCTGGAGTACCTGCGCGACAACATCCAGGGCACGCCGGTGTTCCTGGAGGGCGTGACGACGCAGTATCGCTGGACGCCACGAGTGTCGCTCTACACAGGGCTGCCGGTGGTGGTGGGCTGGGAGTGGCACCAGATTCAGCAGCGGGGCGCTGGCGGCGCCGAGCCCGCTCGCGTGCGGGCTCGCATCGCGGACGTCGAGCGCATGTACCGGACGACGAACGTGGGCGAGTTCACGCGCATGATCGACAAGTACGCGGTGGAGTACGTGTACCTGGGCCCGACGGAGCGTCTGTACTTCGACGAGCGAGGGATCGCCAAGTTCGATGAGCTGGTGGGTACGCTGTTCGAGGTGTACTACGCGAACGATGAGGTGACGGTGTATCGGGTGCTCCCTCCCGGAGGCCGACCCGCGTAGAGTCTGCGTTGGCATCGTCGCCTGACGGGTGCTAGCCTACTAGGAAGGTCATAACGGCCTGGCGCAGGCTCCGAGACGGCCCGCCGGAGGACATGGGAGAGAGACCGCTCGATGGACGTCATCGCCGCAATCCGCGACATCGTTATCATCCTTTATCTTCTGGCGGGCATCGTTCTGGTGCTGGCCATGATTCTGTTCACGTACTTGATGTACCGGGCCCTGAAGGGCCTGGTTAACGTGGCCACGCGCACGGCGGAGAACGTCGAGAAGGTTTCTGTGTCCGCCGTGGAGCATATCGTCACGCCGTTGGACAAGGGCGTATCGATGGCCTCGGTCGCGGGCAACGCGCTGGGGTTTGCCGCGGGGTTCATCGCTGGCATGCGCGGGCGCAAGGCCGAGAAGGGCGACACCGACGGCGCTGAAGGGCTTATCGAGAAGGTCAGGCGCCTTATCCCGTTCCTGTAGCCGCGACCTCGGAGCGCGC
>CAUYXS010000200.1:0-2705 GCA_963577205.1 Dehalococcoidia bacterium
GACCGCCAGCGCGACGACGTGCCCACCGATGGCGTGGCGTGGCCGCGCAGTATCGCTGTGAGGCATGATGAAGAGCACGAAGGACGTCGAAGCGATGGCCGCGACCAGCACCGCCTGCGCAGCCACCGCGCCAGTAAGCAGGTCTTCCGCCCACAGCACAGAGAAGAGAGCAACGCTGGCAAGGCCCACCTGGGCAACGTAGCGGCGGCGGTTGCGTCGAAGCTTAGGGTCGAAGATGCGGGGCCACATGGCCTCGATGCTATCGCTTTCGAAAGAGCGAGAGGAAGCGGTCCTGATATTCGTCGAAGAGGCCCCAGCTCTCGATCTCGCGGTGGACCACCGACGGGTCGACACCACCGCGAAGCGCTTCCTCAAGGAGACGATCAATGCGCTGCCTGGCGTCGTTGGGGACCCCGCGCTCCACGTCCATTAGTCCGTGGGCTTGCATCTCCGCAACGTTGGCCTTCACCGAGGCGGTCGTCAGGTCGTAGATGAACTTCATCAGCGAGACGTCCCAGAGCTCATCGACGCCGCTGATGACCGCCTCCATGCCTCGCTCTTCGCGGTCGAGCCAGCGCTTCAGTCGGTTGGTGACCTGCGACACGTCGCCAGAGGCGATGTTGGTCCGCATGCCGTCATTTTTATAGACGTAGAGGAGCCCGGGCGCGTCTTGGCCGACCTCCCTACCTAGGTGCTCTAGGTACTCGGCCGCATGGTCCGCAAACCCCTCGTGCTGCAGCAGGTGATGAGGCGTAACGACCTGGGGCTGCTCTGCTCGAATCATGCCCTCGCGAATGACGACGTCATCCGACGATCCCTCGGCCTGCAATTCACTGTACGCGGGCTCGGTAACCAAGTAGTACTTGATGGACGTGGTCCCGAAGGTGGCGAGATTCTGACGGGGGTACCGGACCACGAAAGTGTTGCGGATGGCGTACTGCATCCGTTTCGCGACTTGGTCTTCTTCGGGTTGCTCATTCATGGCCAATCCCATCCTCCCGTTGGGTCATTCTACCGTTCAAGCGCGCGCGGGACACCGGCGTGCCATCTCATCCGCGGTGGGTCCTGACGTGATTTGCCCCTCTTGACCCATGAAAAGCAGCGGCCCTAGAGTCGCTGATCATGCTCCCCTACGCTCCTTCAATTGCGCCCCGCCCCGAATTCTGGCATGGCCTCGCCACGGGCCGGTTCCTCCTTCTTTACTGCGAGTCGTGCAACGCATGGCACGCGCCGGGGGCGTCACGATGTGCGCGCTGCGCAGCGGCGCTGGACTGGCTTGAGTCTTCGGGCGCCGGTACGGTCTACAGTTTCATGGAGCGCCACGCTACGGGAACGGACAGTGACACTCTGACCTACGCAGTGATCGCGCTGGACGTGGGTCTGCACATGATGGGGACGCTACGTTTGCCGCCGGATACGCTACGCGTAGGCGACCGGGTCGGTCCGGCGCCGAGGGCGGAGCCCTCAGCGTCGCTGGAGGGGCTCCCGGAGTTCGTGCCGCTGGCAGCGAGTGGTTCTGCTCCACACATTGGCCGAAATTCATAGGGAAATCCTATTGGTTGCGAATGCACTCCGCCGCCTTTTTTTCACCAGGCCAAGTGCAGGCCCCATTCGTTTACGGCGCCTCTGCGGGGCAGCTATACTGGCTGTCGTGGGGCTGACTCATGTGCCCTGGGGATTGACCCAAAGGTTTCGTCTATGGCATACGATGTTGTCGTGATCGGGGCTGGGCCTGGCGGCTACGTTGCGGCCATTCGCGCGGGCCAGCTTGGCCTGCGCGCAGCCATCGTCGAGCGCGACGCTCTCGGGGGCGTGTGCCTCAACTGGGGCTGCATCCCTTCGAAGGCCCTCATCCGCAACGCCGAGGTCCTGTCGCTCGTGAAGAGCGCTGGCGACTTCGGGATAACGGTGGAGGGCGTCGCGGCTGACTACGCCGCTGGCGTCGCCCGGAGCCGGGGCGTCGTGGACAAGCTGACCAAGGGCGTGGACGCGCTGCTGAAGAAGACGAAGGTGGACGTTGTACGGGGCGAGGCCGTCATCACTGACGCTCACACCGTGACGGTCGGCGAGCAGCGGTTGGAGGCCAAGCACCTCATCGTCGCCACCGGCGCGCGCCCAAAGGCTATCCCCGGCATCGCGATCGACGGTAGCGTCGTCGTAACCTACCGAGAGGCCATCGTGCAAACAGAGGCCCCGCGCAACGTCGTCATCATCGGCGGCGGCGCCATCGGCGTCGAATTCGGCTTCGTCTACGCGGCCTATGGCGCCAAGGTGACCATTGTCGAATCCAGGGCGTCCATCCTTCCCGACGAGGATCTTGACGTGACTCGGTTCCTGACCCGGTACCTGCTCCGCCAGGGCATCGAAGTCTTGGCAGGGGCGGCCTGCAACTCCGTCGACGTCAACGGAGGGAAGGCGACGGTCCGCGTCACCACCTCCGATGGCAAGCAGACGTTGACAGCCGACCGAGTCCTAGTGGCCGTCGGCATCAGCCCGAACACCGAAGGGCTGGGCCTGGAGAACGCGGGGATCGAGCTCCACCATGGCTTCGTGAAGGTCGACGCCGAACTGCGAGCCAACGCCGACGGCGCCTATGCCATCGGCGACGTGACGGGCATCATGGCCCTGGCCCATGTGGCGCAGGCGCAGGGCGTTTCGGTTGCCGAGCACATCGCCGGCCAAACGGTGTACCCGCTAGACTATGA
>CAUYXS010000201.1:0-2665 GCA_963577205.1 Dehalococcoidia bacterium
TGACCGGCGTACTAATGGACGCACTGCGGCAAGACAATGTGCCTTGTGTGAGCCTCTGGGGGCATGCTCCACATTACCTCCAGGTGTCGCCGAACCCTAAGGTGAGCCTGCGGCTGCTCCAGGCCGTCGAGCGCCTCCTGCGCGTCGATATCAACGTCGAGCAACTGTACGCCCAGGGCGCGAACTTCGAGCGCCGAGTGCAGCAGGCACTGAACACCGAACCGGGCGTCGTCGACTACGTCCAGCGGCTCGAGGCCCAGTGGGACAACCGTGTTGGCGCCGTCGATACGACCCTCGAGCCGGGCGACGGGGCATCGAGTGACGGAGACATGCCGGAGCCCGAAGAAGCGGTTCGCGCCTTCGAGGAGTTCCTGCGGGAGTCCTCCCGGCTCAATGACAAAGGCTCGACCGAATAGTACCGAATCCCAGCCACCTTTCCTTGACACCCCTTTCGGAGCATCCCTAGAATCCGACTTGTATTGCCTTCTTCCGCGCGTCCACCAACGCATCGCCCTCCTCGGGGCTCCTGGGCCCAGGCCCACCCATCTCCAATCGCCGAATTAGTCCGCCGATTGCGTCGCGCGCCCAGTGTGACGACGACACCGGCCGTGCCGGGAGGCTGCCGATGAAAACGAAGTACGTGTTCGTCACTGGTGGCGTGGTCAGTTCGGTCGGGAAGGGCATCAGCGTCGCGTCTATCGGGCGGATCCTGAAGAGCAGGGGCCTGAAGGTCTCGGTCCAGAAGCTCGACCCTTACCTGAACTTCGACCCCGGCACCATGTCGCCGTACCAGCACGGCGAAGTATTCGTCACGTGGGACGGCAGCGAAACGGACCTTGACCTTGGCCATTACGAGCGCTTCATTGACCTCGAATTGACCAGGGCCTCCAACGTCACCGCTGGCCAAATCTACAGCGAGGTCATCACCAAGGAGCGCCGCGGCGACTACCTTGGCGGCACGATTCAGACTGTGCCCCACGTGACCAATGCCATCAAGCGCTTCATGCTTGCGCTCGCCGAGGAAGCGGAGCCCGACGTCATCGTCGTCGAGGTTGGCGGCACCGTTGGCGACATCGAAGGCCAGCCGTTCCTCGAGGCGATTCGCCAGATGCGCAACGAGGTTGGCCGTGACAACGTCTTCTACGTGCACGTGACGCTGCTTCCCTACATCCAGGCCACCGGCGAGCTAAAGACCAAGCCGACCCAGCACAGCGTTAAGGAGCTGCGGGCCATCGGGATCCAGCCCGACGCCATCATCTGCCGCGCGGATCAAGAGATACCGGAGGACGTCAAAGACAAGGTGTCGATGTTCTGTGATGTGTCGCGGGACGCCGTCTTCCCACTCGCCACCGTCAACAACATCTACGAGGTACCCATCATCCTGGAGGATGCGGGCATCGGCGACCTGATTGTCGATGAGCTAAGCCTTGGTACCCCACAGCGCGACCTGTCGGACTGGCGCCGGATGGTGGAGCATATCGTTGCTGAGAAGCCGTCGCTGCCTATCGCGGTCGTGGGCAAGTACACCGACCTGCCTGATGCCTATATATCGGTAAAGGAAGCGCTCAAGCACGCGGGCCTGTGCCACGAGGTTGACATCGACGTGCAGTGGGTCAACGCAGAGGCGGTCGAGCGCGACGGGCCCGACGCACTGCTCGCCAGCGTCTCGGGCATTGTCGTGCCTGGCGGGTTTGGAGAGAGAGGCGTGGAGGGAATGGTGCGCGCCGCAGCCTACGCTCGGGTCCATGGCATTCCCTACCTGGGCCTATGCCTTGGGATGCAGGTCATGGTCATTGAGCACGCGCGCGCCGTACTGCACCTGGCCGGCGCAAACTCCACAGAGTTCGACCCCGCCACGCCACACCCGGTCATTGACCTGATGCCGGACCAGCGCAGCGTGGAGGCAATGGGTGGGACCATGCGCCTCGGCGCCTACCCCTGTGAGCTCATAAGCGGAACCAAGGCGGCCCACGCGTACGCCAACGAACCCTCAGTCGACGAGCGGCACCGGCATCGATTCGAATTCAATAACACCTACCGCAAGGACCTGCAGGAGAGCGGCCTACTGGCCAGTGGCCTCTCTCCGGATGGCAAGTTGGTCGAGGTGATCGAGGCCCGAGAGCATCCATTCATGCTCGGCGTCCAATTCCATCCCGAGTTCCGGTCGCGGCCCCAAGCGCCGCACCCGCTGTTTCGGGACTTTGTCGGCGTAGCCAAGACTATCCTGCGCGAGGGTGCCCAACCGCCCTTACCGATAGAAACCGGCACCACGCCCATCCCCTTGAGATCGTGACGCAACAGGCCGCTGCCGAGGCCAAGCCGATTAAGGCACTTGCGCTTTCCTGATAACCTTGGTAATATATATCGGTCGCTACGTTGTGACAGGTTCTCTGTTTTGTTGAAGATTCTTCGGTGTACTGCCTCCGGTGCACCTCCCCTCTGCCGTGGTGAGCCCGTGTGGCGCCGCTGGCCAGGGCCAGTAGGGCTACTCCTACGCGTTCACAGAGCTCGCACTAGCGCCGTATCGGACCCTGGCCACTTCGGCATCCACGGGCTCCGCGCAGCCGGCAGCGACTGCAAATACCCAACTCCTAATCTTTCGAAACCCGACTGAAGACTGCAGGCTTACCTGCGAGGCTTTCACCCATATGACACAAATGACCGA
>CAUYXS010000202.1:0-2634 GCA_963577205.1 Dehalococcoidia bacterium
CTGGCCGGAGTCGCGCTACCAGCGCGACCCGCCGCCGCCGCCGCCGCCGCCGCCGCCAGCGCGGTTCTCGCGTGGACGGGCCTGGTTGACGGTCACGGTGCGTGCGTCGATCTCTTGGCCGTTCAGGCCGCGGATCGCAGACTCAGCAGCCTCTGAGTCCGGCATCTCAACGAAGCCGAACCCTCGAGAGCGCTGGGTCTCCCTGTCTACGATCACAGAGGCCTCGGTTACTTCGCCAAACGCCTCGAAGGCGGTGCGCAGGCTTTGGTCTCCGGTGTCATAGCTCAAATTACCAACGTAAATGTTCATACGGTGCTCCTTCAATACTCTTGCCCTACGAAAACTGGAGGCACCGCTGACTCCCGGAGTGTCGGCCCGTTAGGGGCCAGGAGTATCTCGCAACGACCGTGGGACAGACACAGTATACCTTGTCACACAATGCCCGGATATGTCGCACAGATTGCGGTGCCCTGCAGCGCGGTCCTAACAACGAGGAGGCGCGTTGGCCAGGACGAGGCTCCCCATCACCGCGAACATACCCCCACGCTCTGGAAAACCCCACCCTCCCGGAACCTGGTGGGCCACCTCGCCTCGCAGCTGCCGGACTGGCTCCTGCATCGCGAACATGGTTCCTGTGATACTGATTGCCAAGGTCACACGGCAACTACAACTTCGCGTCCCTGGCGGTATTGACCGCGTCGGCCTCCGTATTTAGCGCTTCGTGGATCTGCAGCATGTGGCTGAGTCGTGCGTTCCGCACCACCGGCGCCACGATCAACAACAACAGCCCGAGCGCGCCGGCGGCGCCTGCCATGACCCTCGTGATGGACTGCGGGCCTATGAAGTCCGAGCCCACGCCGGCCACCAGCGCTCCCAGGGGCATGAGGCCGAAGCCCAGCATCTGGAGGCTGCTCACGCGCCCGCGCAGCGCGTTGGGAACCGTGAGCTGGAGCATCGTCATGTTGGTAAGCAAGTACGCTTGCTCGGCGAACCCCGTGACGTACATCAGCGCAATGCCCTGCCAAGCACTCGTTGTGTAGGAGAAACCGAAGAGCCCTGCCGCAAAGGCCAGCAACGCGACAAGCTGGAGCAGCCCGCGCCGGTCGAATGACCCCATCGACGCGCAGAACAGCGCCCCGGTAAGTCCGCCAAGTCCTATGGCGGAGACCAGCAGGCCCAGGGTGCCAGACCCGCTACCGTAGACGTCCTTGGTGTAGATGGGCAGCAGCGCGGTGAAGACGGGGATGAGGAGCATCGGCGGTATGAAGCCCATCAGCATGAACGTCCGCGTGTAGCGGCTACGGACCACGAAGGTCGCGCCCTCGCGCAGGCTGTTGAGGACTGAGGCTCGCTGGGTGACGCGCTCGCGAGGCGGGAACTTGATCATGTACCGGGTCATCGCCGCAAACAGGTAGGAGCCAGCCTGCGCGAAGAAGGTGCCTGAGGCTCCTATGAGCGGGAGCAACGCGCCGGCGGCACCAGGTCCCAGCGCTCGTGTCGAGCTCATTGCGGCAGTGTTCAAGGCCAGCGCATTGGGGGCAAGCGCCCTGGGCACGAGGACGAAGGTCAGCGTCGAGCGGAGCGGATTGTCGATGACCTGCGCCACGCCAAAGATGAACATGAAGGCGAAGAGATGCCAGATCTCGATGAGGTCAAACTCGATGAGCAGGGCCATTCCTGCGCTTAAGGCCATGAGGAAGATGCTCACCGCCAGCATGAGGCGCTTGATGTTTACGCGGTCGACGAAGACACCCGCGAAGGGGCCGAGGCCAAGCATCGCGACGGAGCGGATGCCGTTGACGCCGCCGAGGATGGTGCCCGAGCCGGTAATGTCGTAGACGACCCAGCCAATGACCACCTGCTGCATCCATTGGCCAGCGCTGGAGAAAACGGTACCGAGCCACAGCCAGCGGAAGTTGGCGATGTGGAGCGATGCGGTCGCGCCTGTGGGCAGGCTTGCAGGGTTGGTCTCGGCCATGAGCTTCCTTCTCGTAGCGAACGGCGGGCTAGTCAACGGCAGTGGCGGGGCTCGAGCGCCATTCAGAGTAGTTAACTTAGTTTAGGAGCATACGGAGGGACAGGCGCCACTGCGAGTGCCGTCTTGGCCGGAGCCTGGCCGGCTGGTCTTTCGGCAGGGGCTCTGGTACAAAACGCGCGAACTGAACTATGGCGCACACCTGCAGGCTCGGCCGAGGAGGTACTGATGGGTAGGCTCGACGGTCAGGTCGCCATCGTCACCGGCGGCGGCACGGGCATCGGCAAAGGTATTGCCAAAGCGCTTGCGCAAGAAGGCGCGAGCGTGGTGCTGGCATCGAGGGATCGCGCTACGCTCGAGGCCAGCGCCTCTGACATCCGTGTCCTGGGCGCCGCCGCTGAGGTCGTGCCGACGGACGTGACCGACGAGGGCCAAGTGGAGGCACTCTTCCAGGCCACGCTGGCGCGCTTCGGACGCCTTGATGTGCTCATCAACAACTCCGGCGTCTTCGACGGCGGCCCGATCGAGGACCTGACGTTGGAGACCTGGCACAAAGTGGTGGACGTCAACCTGACGGGGCCGTTCCTGTGCGCCCGGGAAGCGATGCGCATCATGAAACGGCAGCGGAGCGGACGCATCGTCAACATCGGCAGCATCTC
>CAUYXS010000203.1:0-2604 GCA_963577205.1 Dehalococcoidia bacterium
AAACGCCATCGCGCCGGGCTGGTTCTGGAGCGAGATGACGGAGACTGCGTTCAACAACCCGGTGTGGCACGAGCGGGCCACCGGTGGCACCCCGATGAACAAGATTGGCGACCCGCAAGAGCTGTCGGGCGTCCTGCTGCTATTAGCGTCAGGAGCGGGTAGCTACCTGACCGGCCAGACGATAGCCGTGGACGGCGGCGCGAGCGCTACTTTTGGGGCCGCACCGCCAAGCCCAGAACTCACAGAACTCATGGGTAAGGGCGTACCGGACGGCCTGGCCGACCCGATTGGGCCTGACTCAGGCAGCTAGATCGGCGAATGCCGAAGCGATGAGCGCGAAGGCGCGAAGAGGCCCTGACGAGCCGGGCGAAGAGTGCCTAGCTAACCGCTAATAGTGCCCTTGGTGCTGGGCACGCGGCCGCCCTGGCGGTCATCTATCGACAACGCGGCCCTGATCGCTCGTGCCATGCTTTTGAACGCCGCTTCGGCCTTGTGGTGGTTGTTGGCCCCGGCGAGCACCGTCAGGTGCAGGTTGAATCCGCCCTCGCGTGCGAAGCTTTCCAGAAAGTGGCGTACGAGGTCGGCGGGCAGGCCGCCGAGGTCGCTGTCGCCCAGGCGTAGCTCCAGCACGGCGTAGCCGCGACCGGAGAAGTCGACGACAGTGCGGGCCAGCGCCTCATCGAGGGGCGCGTAGGCGCTCGCCATACGCACGATGCCCGCGCCGTCGCCAACGCATTGCCGCATCGCCCGCCCGAGCACCAGTCCCACGTCTTCGACGAGGTGGTGCCAGCCGACGTCTGTGTCGCCGCGAGCCTTCAGCGTCAGATCCATCATGCCGTGGCGCGAAAGCTGGGCCAGCAGGTGGTCGAACATGGCGTTGCCGGAGTCCAGTTCGTAGACTCCGGTCCCGTCTACGTCCTCCTTCAGCGCCCCGATGACTCTGTCGGTCTGCTCGCTCGTGCCGATAGACACACGGAAGTGTTCACTCAGGCGCGGCGATCCGAATTTGCGTACGAATATGCCTTGCTGGGCCAGCCCGTCGTATATTCCGCCCGCTCGACCTGGCTCGACCTGGCAGAGGATGAAGTTGCCGGACGAGGGCCACGGCGTGATGCCGGGCATTCCGGAGAGCAGGCCGAACATGCGGTCCCGCTCGGCGACGATCCGGTTTACGTGCTCCATCAGGGCTGGAGCTTCTTGCAACGAAGCCACTAGCGCAGCCTCAGAAGTGACACTGAGGTTGTATGGCGACTTTACGTCGATTATGTGCTGCACCAGCTCCGGGCTCATCAGCCCGTAGCCCACGCGCAGGCCCGCAAGGCCCGCCCACTTGCTCATGGAGCGCAGTACGACTAGGTTTTCGTGGTCCGGCACCATCGCGGCGGCGGTGACCCCGCAGAACTCGAAGTAGGCCTCGTCAACTACGACGATGAGGCCGGTCGCCAGTAACTGCTCTATTTGCTCTCGCGATGCCAGATTGCCGGTGGGGTTGTTGGGCGAAGAGATGAAGATGATCTTCGTTCGTTCGTCGATTGCGGACTTGATGGCATTTACGTCGATGTCGAATGCCACGTCGCGTTCGGCCAGCCGCACTTCGCCATCGGCCACTCTGGCGCAGAAGCTGTACATGGCGAACGTCGGGTCGCAGTCCAAAATGTTGTCACCTGGAGCGATGAACAGGCGGAACAAAAGGTCAATAAGCTCGTCGCTGCCGGCCCCGGCGATTACGTTGCTCGGATCGAGCCCCGTATAGGCGGCGATCTCAGCGCGCGCACCGCGTTGGAGCGGGTCCGGGTAGAGGTTGAATGAGGCCGATGCCACGGCGTCCTTCACCCGCTGGGACGGCTCACGAGGGTTCTCGTTCCCGTTCAGTTTGACGATCTGGTCGGCCGGAATACCGGCGCGTTTCGCCAGCAACTCGGGCGGGTCGACCGGGTCGTACGTTGTCACATCTACCAGGTGGGATCGAATTAGTTTGTTAACGCTCATATTTCAAGACCCGGTTTCGGAATGGTCACTCGAAAGTTCTTCCCTTGCTTCCGCCGCCTCGGCGTGGGCGGTGAGCCCTTCGGCCCTCCCGATTATAGAGGCAATTCGGCCCAATTCAGACGACTTTTCGGCGTCCATAGCGACGACCGGGACGTGCTTGATGAACGAGTGCACGCCCAGTCCTGAGCCAAAACGCGCCGTGCCCGCCGTCGGCATGACGTGGCTCGGCCCGGCTGCGTAGTCGCCCAGTACTTCGTGTGAGCGCTCGCCCACGAAGACCATGCCAGCATTCTTTATCGAGGCCACATATGCCTCGGGGTCTTCGACGGCCAGGGAGACGTGCTCGGGCGCGAAGGCGTTCGACAACTCGACCGCCTCAGCAAGAGAATCGACCACGGCGATGACTCCCCTACCCTCCATAGATGCCGTGGCGATGGCGCTGCGCTCCAGCCGCGTAACCCGCGTTCGCCATTCGGCCGACACTTTTCTCGCCAGTTCTTCGGACGTGGTGACGAGTACCGGCATTGCCAGTTCGTCATGTTCTGCCTGCGCGAGTAGGTCGGCGGCGACTAGCGTGGGGTTAGCGGCACCGTCTGCAATGACCAAAGTCTCAGT
>CAUYXS010000204.1:0-2592 GCA_963577205.1 Dehalococcoidia bacterium
GCCCGAAGGTGATGTATCGGAGGGCAAACTCAGCCAGGCCTTAGCCTACGGCGCCCGCATCATCAGCGTGCAGGGCACCTTCGACCAGGCGCTGGCCATCGCTCGGTCCATCGGCGAGCACTACGCACTCAGCCTCGTCAACTCCGTCAACCCTCATCGCATCGAAGGCCAGAAGACAGCGGCCTTCGAGATCGTTGACGAACTTGGAGATGCGCCCGACGAACTGTTTATCCCGGTGGGCAACGCAGGAAACATCACCGCATACTGGAAAGGCTTTCGTGAGTACCTGGCATTGCGCCGCTCATCGCGGGCAACGCGCATGATGGGTTTCGAGGCCGCAGGTGCGGCCCCCATCGCGACCGGCCAGCCCATCGCCGAGCCCCGGACGATCGCGTCTGCCATCCGTATCGGCAACCCCGCCAGCTGGTCGAGCGCCGAAGCTGCGCGCGACGAATCGAAGGGCGTCATCGGCGCAGTGTCGGACGACGATATCGTCGAGGCCTGGAAGCACCTAGCGCGAAGCGAAGGCATCTTTTGCGAGCCCGCCTCGGCGGCCTCGGTTGCCGGCCTGGCCAAGACGGTTAGGGAGGGCGCCGACTTCAGCGATCACACCGTGGTTTGCGTCCTTACGGGCTCGGGCCTCAAAGACCCTGCGTTCGCAGCCTCGGCTGCCGACACGGTCCCGGAGCAGGCGCCGGCCGACCTTGAGGCGGTCGCCTCGCTGCTCGGCCTACCTGCCAGGCTGTCGAACGGGTAGTTGCACCTGCACAAGGACCGGATTCTCGTCGATAATGCGTAATGGCGCGCCATCCGGCGTGCTTCCCTCGCGCATCCCTCGCGCATCCCTCGCGCATCCCTCGCGCATCCCAAAGGAGACAAGCGTTGACCTGTAGCGTCCCCTCCGCGAGCTTTACGGACCTCGCTGGCCTCTGGCAAGCGTTCGTCGAGCAATCTAACCGGGGCTCCATCTTCGTGACACCACGGTGGCAGGAGGTCTGGTGGCAGCAATTCGGGGCTGGCTCCGAGCTCTGCCTACTCCCTGTGGGCTCCGAGCTTTCACCCCTGGGCTTCGCGCCGCTGATGCGCTCCGGTGACGCACTGAGCTTCATTGGAGACACGGACCTCTTTGACTACCATGACTTCATCCTTGGGCCCGGCGCGCCGGAGGATTTCTACGACGCGCTCGCCGAGTGCCTGCTCAACGAGCGATGGAGTTCGCTCACGCTCACGTCGGTTGTCGAAGGCTCGCCCACGCTTGATCTGCTTCCCGGACGCCTGCGTGATATGGGATGTGAGGTCGAGGTAGCGGTCGAAGACGTGGTGCCCGGGCTCGACCTCCCTGCGACCTGGGATGACTACCTGGCCGGGCTGCGCAAGAAGGACCGACACGAACTACGTCGCAAACTCCGGCGCTTGGACTCCTTTGGTTCCTACCGGCTGGTGGAGGCATCCGTGGAGTCACTGGAGCAAGACGTCAGCCTGCTCCTTGACCTTATGCGGGAGAGCATGGAAGAGAAGCGAGACTTCATGGTGCCTGAGCGAGAGACCTTCTTCCGCCGGGCTGTCGCTGACGCCCAGGACGCGGGATGGCTACGCCTCTTTTTCCTTGAACTGGAGGGCGAGCGAGTTGCCGCGGCCCTGTGCTTCGACTTGGCCGGTAGGCGGCTCCTGTACAACAGCGGGTACCGGCTTGAGCAGCGCGCCAACAGCGTCAGCCTTTTGCTGAAGGCGCTGACCATCCAGCAGGCCATCGAGCAGGGCCTGCGCTACTACGACTTCCTGCGCGGGGGCGAGCAGTACAAGTTCCACCTAGGTGCCCACAGCGTGGACCTGTTCCGGCTCAAGGCCGTGCGGTAACGATGGCGGAAATGACCGCTAAGCCCCCGCGGCCACTTCGGCGCGTGGCGATGATCTCGGTGCACGGCTGTCCGTTGGTGACGCCGGGCATGCGCTCGGCCGGCGGCATGAGCGTCTACCTGCGTCGCGTGTCGCCGCTGCTGGCCGCGCAGGGCGTGTGCGTCGACATATTCACCCGTAGCCATGAAGCGGGCGGACCCGATCTCCTTGACATTGGCCCCGGAGTGCGCGTGATCCATGTTGCCGGCGGCCCCGCCGAGCTGTCCAAGGAGCAAGTGCCGCCATACCTTCCCGAGGTGCTTGGGGGTGTGCGCTTCCACGTCGACGGAGAGGGTGTTGGCTATGACGCCGTGCACAGCCACTACTGGCTGTCCGGGTGGGTCGGGGCACAACTTGCCCAGCACCTAGGCGTCCCCCACGTGGTCACCTACCACACTATCGGGCTCGTGAAGGAGGCAGCGTACGTCGCCTCGGAGCCATCCGAGCGTAAGGTCGCCGAGGCCGGTATGGCGGCATCCGCCAACCAGGTATTGGCCTTCACGAAAGAAGAGGCAGAGACGCTGCGCGCGCTGTACGGTTTCGACCAGTCTTGTGTTCACGTCGCCCCCGGCGGCGTCGACTTGGACATGTTTCGCCCCGCCGCCGCCGCCGATGCTCGCCGCCGGCTGGGGCTGCCTATCGGTGAGCGTACCGTGCTGTACGTCGGACGGCTCGATCCCTTCAAGGGCCCAGACG
>CAUYXS010000205.1:0-2578 GCA_963577205.1 Dehalococcoidia bacterium
CCGGCACATCATCCAGCGCGGACGCTGTCGCCGACTTGGAGCGGCGCTGACGGTGGTAGGTGATGGCGAAGCGGTGAGCCTCGTCGCGCACCCGCTGTACCAGGTAGAGCCCCTGGGAGTTGCGAGGCAGCATCACCGGCTCCGGCATATGCGGCAGGAATATTTCCTCGCGCTGCTTGGCCAGGCTCACGAGCGGAATGTCAGTGATGCCCAGCTCCAGGAAGACCTCCTGGACCGCCCCCAAGTGTCCCTTGCCGCCGTCGATGATAACGAGTGACGGTACGATCCCCCAGGACTCCTGCCTGAGGGCCGATTGCCTCTCATCACCCGCCGCCCCCGATTCCAGCTCGCTGGCGGAAGCCTCTGAAGCTGCGACCGCGCCGGTCTTGGCGCGCCGCCGCCGCCGGTACTTGACTCGTGACGTGCCCAGCGAGCTGGAGTCGGGGGCGACATCGCTCTTCAACAGGCTCAGGGCGAGCTGCCCCTCGCCCGACTCGGTGGCGTCGCGTTGCTGGGCGGCAGCAACTGAGTCCAGGGCACTACTCTGGGCGAGGCCCTGCTGCATGAGATCACCTAGGCGCTTGAATCGCCTGCGCAGCATCTCCTGCATGGACGCGTAGTCGTCGATACCGTCTACGCCCTTGATTTGGAAGCGACGGTACTGCGATGTCTTGGGGCGCCCCTCTTCGAAGACGACCATGGAGCCGACGGTGTTCGTGCCCTGGATGTTGGAGATGTCGTAGCACTCGATGCGGTTCGGCAGCGCAGGCAGACTCAACGCCTCCTGCAGCTCACCAAGGGCCTGGAGTACCTTGTCCGACTCGCTGAGCCACTTGATGCGGCGCTGGGCGAGGCTCTGCTGCGCGTTCGCCGCGACCATCTCCACTAGCCGGCGCCGTTCGCCGCGCTGCGGAACCTGGATGCGCACGCGGCCGCCTCGCTTCTGGCCCAGCCACTCCTCGAGCAGCTCGGCGTACTCCATCGCGTGCTCAACCAGCAGGGCAGGGGGGACCGCGGGCGCCGCGTCGTAGTACTGCTGGACGAAGCGCTCTAGCACCTCGGACGCTTCCTCGGCCTCCGCACCCTCCATCAGAAAATGGTCGCGCCCGATGACCTTGCCGCGGCGCACCTGGAACAACTCGATACATACCTCACCCTGGTCGATGGCAAGCGCGATGACGTCGTGGTCCTCCGTGTGACCAGAGACTACCTTCTGGTTCTCGGACACCGACTCGATGGCGCGGACCTGATCGCGCAGGATCGCTGCCTGCTCGAAGCGCGTGTCCTCGGACGCCGCGGCCATCTTGGTCTTGAGCGTCCTGAGCACATCGTCGGAGTCCCCCTCAAGGAACTGGACGACCTCGTCGATGACCTCGTGGTACTCACCGGCGTCCACGGCGCCGATGCAGGGTCCAACGCAGCGATGAATGTGGTACTCCAGACAGGGGCGCTCGTCCGTGCCGGTGATCGGCTTGGTGCAAGAGCGGTACGGGAACAGCTTCTTCAGCAAGTCCATAGTGCGCCGGACCGACGAGGCACTGGCGAAGGGCCCGAAGTAACGTGCACCGTCGGCCTGGACCCGGCGAGTGAAGTAGAGTTGCGGAAAGTCTTCGCGCGGGTCGATTTTGATGTAAGGGTAAGACTTGTCGTCCTTGAGCCTGGAGTTGTAAACGGGCTTGTGCTGCTTGATGAGCAGATTCTCAAGTAGCAGAGCCTCGGACTCGGTTTCGGCGACGATGTACTCAAAGTCGGCGATGTGGGAGACCATCACCTGAATCTTCGGCTCCTTGCCGCGGGGCGTCTGGAAGTAAGAGCGGACGCGATTGCGAAGACTGGTCGCCTTGCCAACGTAGATGATTTGGCCCTTGGCGTCCTTCATGAGGTAGACGCCGGGCGTGGAGGGCAGCGCCTTCAGGCGCTCGTCAAAGCCCTTGCGAATGGCCTTTTGGGAGGGAGCGGTGGTCACGCCATCGATCTTACGCTCGCTGCCGGTGTCCCACGTCGTCGCCGCTAGGCACCGATGTCGGTCGCGAGCTTGATGGCGGCAAGTGCACCGCCGACGAGGGCGGCGACGATGCCGATACGCAGAATCTCGCTGCGAAGCCTAGGCCCCACGGCGACGTCCATCGCCTGGGTCGCGCGACGCCGCTGTGTGACCGCCACAGTAGAGCGTGCCCCACGTTGGGTCCGGGCGGCGCGTGCTACGGGCGCGACGGCTTCTGGCTTCTGCTGCTCGGCCTCGGTGCCAGCCGGGCTCTCGTCTGAATCCAGCGCGTCGACTAGGTCAACAAGGTCGGCCTCGGCCTCGGCCGACGTGGCGCTGGTGGCGACGACAGCGGGCCCGGCGTAGCGGGCTTTGCGTTTCGCACGGGCGCGCGCCCGTTCTTGTCCTGCTACGAGGCGCGAGGGGTTCTTCTTGGGCATCGATATCTCCCTGATTAACCGGCGTGTCCGATGATCTCTTGGGCGGCGACCACGAGGTCCGACGCCTGATCGATGCTCATGCGATCGGTGTTGACCATGAGGTTGTAGCCACGCGGGTCCTGTGGGTTCGTGCCGAAGAAGCGCTGATAGAAGG
>CAUYXS010000206.1:0-2550 GCA_963577205.1 Dehalococcoidia bacterium
TGGCCGGCGTGTGATTAAGTAGCCTAGCGACGGGACGGGAGAAGCGCCGGTTGAGGTGACGAGAGACGATTCCGTCATAGGCGCTGGAGCTCGGGGGGGTAGCCTTGGCCATCTGCCTAGCCTCCACCGACACTGAGGTAGTCCTCGACCGTGTCGACGTCCGTCCAGTAGAGCCCCTTGACATCCTGCGTGGCAACAGGAGTCTCCGCGTCGGCTAAGCACTGCATCACCTCGTTCAATTCGAGGCCGACACCGCGGTGTCGGCGCAGAGTGCCAATAACGCCGAAGACCTCAGGCTGGAAACGGAACACCCCGATGTCCACCGCGTTCCAGTCGGTCAGCCCTTTGCCGATACGCCGCAATTCGCCCCGCTCGTTGACGAGCACTCGCGTGGCATCGTTCAGTTGGCTGTCCAACTTGGGCAGCGAGTCCACTGCCAGCACGGACGCCGCTTGGCCGGCGCCCATGAGGCATTGGATCACCAAGGGGTCGATCACGTGGTCGCCCATGCTGAGCACGAAGGGTGAGTCCCCCACGTGACTTTCCGCAACGGCGACGGAAACGGCGTTTCCCCCGTCATACTCGAGGTTGTGGATGAACTCGACTCGCGCCCATGCGGGGACCAACCGACTGACCTGCTCGATTACCTGCGGGGCGCGGTAGCCAACCACGACCGCAATGTCGCGAATACCAGCGGCCATCATGGCGTCGAGCGGGTAGGCAATAAGGGGTCGCCCCCACAACGGGAGCAGCACCTTGGGACACTCGTCAGTCAGCGGCCGAAGGCGACCACCGTCACCTGCAGCCAAAATCACGCCCTTCATTAGGAGCTCCTGTTGCGGAATAAGCGCGCGGACGCTCATTGCGGCATGGCCGCGTCGCTCGGCCGGTCGCGAACGCGCATGCCCTAGTGAGGCGGAAGGGGGGCTGCACGACCTAGCCAGAGGGGACTATAGGTGAGGTAAGTGTGACGGTCAAACCACCTGAGTCGACCGCGAGGATACTCCCCGTTACTGACCATGTAATCGCTCCGCCACATGGGTTTGGGCGCTCACGTTGGGTGACTCCCTCAGATCAGCTCATCCCCACCCCGGGTATACCCGGGGTGACTGTCTCCGCAGTCACTTTTGAGCGCCCTCGCTAAACCAGCGGGGGCGCGACCGACGCACGTCTAGCGCGTATCGCGGCGGGCGCAGAGACTGGCGTTCAGGGCCCAAGGCAGTATCCCCTAGCCGCACAGGGCAATGCACGCCGCAGCGAGGCAGAGTCTTTACTCCAGGCCCTCGGCCTTGTAGCGGGCGCCGAGCGCGACGTAGTTGGCCGACGCCACCTCAATGAGATCGAGGTGCCGCTGCATAAGACGCCCGCGCATCCTGGCCGGGACGCCCGCGACGATGGTGCTTGTCGCCACACACGTGCCCTCAAGCACAACGGCTCCCGCCGCAACGATGGCGGTATTCTCTACTGCGACGCCGTCGTTGAGAACGCAGCCGTTGCCCAGCAGCACGTGGCTACCGACCACCGTGGCGTGGCAGACGACTCGGTGTCCAATCGTCACGTGGTCACCAATGCTCGCGGCGGCGTCGGAGTGCACCACGGAGTTGTCCTGCACGTTGGTGTGCGAGCCGATGGTGATGCGACCGTGGTCGCCGCGGATGACGGCGCCGGGCCACACGCTAGAGTGCGCGCCGATGACGACATCGCCAACGACGTAAGCCATTTCGCTGACGAAGGCCGTGGGATCGATTTGCGGCGTGTGGCCAGCGTGGGCACGGATCATGCCGCTGAGAGTATTCCTTGGTCGGGGGTGGTACAAGGCGGCGGCCTCCCTTGCTCGGGCGGTGCTGTGCTACACTGCGTGCACCAGGCCACGGCCTGCAAAACCCATCTTTCCCTTTCAAAAACCTCAGTGTGAGCGGACCAAGACGATGGCACGCGTCTACTCAGCCATGCGCCCCTCCGGGCGCCTACACCTCGGTAACTACTTCGGCGCGCTCCAGAACATGGTGGCGCTGCAGGACGAGTTCGACTGTGTCTATGGTGTGGCCGACGTCCATGCGCTCACCACCGAGGTCGGCCAGGCGACCCAGGCCATCGCCCACAACACGACCGAGATGGTCCTTGACTGGCTTGCGGCCGGCCTAGACCCCGAGCGCAGCATCCTTTACACGCAGTCGGCGGTGCCGGAGGTGCTGACGCTGCACACGCTGCTCAGTATGTCGACGCCGCTGGGCTGGCTCATGCGTGTGCCCACCTTCAAGGAGCGCGTGCGGCAGATGAACGAGACCGAGGAGTCAGTCTCCTACGGCCTCGTCGGCTACCCCGTGTTGCAGACCGCCGACATCGTCTTCGCCAAGGCGGAGTGGGTGCCGGTCGGCATCGACCAGGCTCCCCATGTTGAGTTGTCACGCGAGATCGTCCGGCGTTTCAACAATCTCTACGGCGAGACTTTCCCTGAGCCCCAGGTGCGGCTGACAGAGTCGCCCTCGATCGTCGGGACTGACGGCCAGAGCAAGATGTCCAAAAGCATGGCTAACCACATCGAGCTGG
>CAUYXS010000207.1:0-2542 GCA_963577205.1 Dehalococcoidia bacterium
CCACTACCTGGCCGGTGCCCCGCCGTTGGACGACGTGGAGGTGGACCCCGATGACTTCGCTGTCCGCCACGACCAGTGGGAGGAGGTCATCTGGCCTGCGCTGGCCCATCGGATACCGGCGTTCGAACGGATAGGTGTGACCCACTCGTGGGCGGGCCACTACGCCTACAACACGCTGGACCACAACGCCGTGGTCGGACCGGCCGCAGCGGTGCCCAACTTCTACTTCTGCAACGGGTTCAGCGGCCACGGGTTCCAGCAGAGCGCAGGTGTGGGCCGGGGCCTCAGCGAGCTCATAACCTACGGCGAGTACCGGACCCTGGACCTGACCGAGTTGGGTCACGGCCGAATCGTGCGGGGCGAACCCTTCCTGGAGAAGGCCATCATCTGAGGTGCTGCGGCGTCGAGTGGTGTCTGGGGTGGCTTGCACCCCACAGATTTCCGACACTATTGCTGCCGTGAGACCAACAGAAACCTGGATGTAAGTCGCGGCGGTGACGACCCTGGTCATCGCCTGCGGTGGCACCCACACGCCAGCAACGGCCACCGCCGCTGGGGCCGTCTGTGTGACCTGCCATGGAAGAACCTGAGGCCCCCCACCCTCGTCGGCACATCTCTCCCAGCCTCCGCACGCGCTCTCGTCATCGGAGGTACCGGCCCCACAGGGCCGGCCACCGCGGCGGCAACGTCATCAAATTCACCGCAGACGGAGCCCTGTGCGTCATGCCGTCCGCATCATCCGCCCTCGACGCCGTGGCTGAACTGCAACGAGTATTGGAAAAGTCGGGCCTCGCCATTCGTTGTGGGGTCCACGTAGCGACGTGGATGAACGCGACGGCAATATTTCCGGAATCGCAGTGAACGTGGCCGCGCGAATCATGGCCCTCGCCCCAGATGGAGGACCCCCGCCCTCAACAGCAACACGCGAGTCCGCTGCCGGATCCGGACATCACCTCTAAGTCGCCGGATCTCACGACCCCACGGGAATCGACGGGCATTGGCTTCTCCATCAACTCATAGACCATCGTGCAGCCGCCAGCTCTCTGCAAGCGAGAGCTGGCGGCTGCACGTACACGTTGTCGCGGCTGTGGAGATGAAGAGCCTGCTCTCCGATGTCCAAGACTGCGTGGCTAGGCGTTGTTTCATGGTCTGCGGGTGCTTGATGCTTGGCATTCGAAGAACTATCGCGACACCGCATGGACCCGTCTCGCCGCGCCCAACACTTGACGGACAGAAGTCCGCACGCTCAATTCATGCAGCAAGCGAAGCGCTTACCAGAGCGACTTAGGGTGCATAGCCGATCAGGTCGAGCAGGAATTGGGCGCCTTCGACATGTAGTGGCTCACCGATCTCGATCGTGGTGCTAGCCGGCTTCACATCGGGGAAGTGTTCGGACCATTCGGCAATACTCTCCGCGAACCAAGCGAAGTCGGTGTGGAATGCTTGCCGACGACAGATGTTTTCCAACGAACTCCCCGCGGCTTCCATGATCAGACTGGCGTGACCAAGGATGTAATTCATCTGCGCCCGCGGCGGCTGCCCGTACCACGGATACTCAGGCGCTCTCCGCCCGTTCTCACACAAACCGTTCTTATCACCAGCGATGAGGGTCGAGAAGAAAACCAAATCGCCAGCCTTGACCGCATGGGGCTCATGGCCGATCGGCTCTGGCACCCCGTCGGCCATGATCGTCTCCTTCTTCGTGTCACCGCCCTTTTTCAACGCGATAAGCGCAATCTCCGGATCGCAATCACGGATCCCGATACCCATATACGGGATCAAGGTTCGCGCCGGCGGGTTCTCGGGATAGAACTCGCGCCACGCTTCCTCCATCTCCGGAAGGTTCTTGGGGTGGCTGTAGTAGAAGGTGGCGTGAACCACATCATCCTTCGATGACCCACACTGCTCAAGGTTGCTCTCAAGCTTTTCGAGCAACTTCAACGTCTGTAACTTGAGTGGCTGCCCATACCAGAACAACTGACTCGGCACGCGAGCCTCATCCTGGATCGCCGAACGCGGGCCCCAATACTCCGAGCGGCCCCAATCGCCTTTGAAGTCCGTTGCATGCTCACCGGCGGTAAACACGAAGTCTCCACTCTTGATGCCCTGCGAGTAGCCCGCGAGCGCTGTCGGAACATCAAGTTGCACCTGTTCCTTTGGAGTGTCGGTCTTCAAAATCAGATCGATTTCAACGACCGTGTCCTTCACCAATAGGTTCTTGACACCCATACCAGTCGACGCTGGCCGATCGTGGGTCAGAAAGCGGTCACGCTCCTCGAGATACGGCGTGATGGTGAAACCATCGCCCGGCCACGTACCCCCGTCGCGCTCTTGGTCCGGCGCAACAAACCAATTGTAAATCCGAAGTGAATGATCATCAAGGCTCGCTCCAGCCGCAGCGCACGTGGCCTCAAGATTCTTCATCACAAACGCGGTCTGAACCCGCTGCGCAACATCCTGATAGGGCACATCAGGATGCGTCGCACACTCCGCCGCAAGGCCCTCCGGGCCGAAGTTCGAAGCAAGTTGACCAGCAATAAAC
>CAUYXS010000208.1:0-2533 GCA_963577205.1 Dehalococcoidia bacterium
GCAGGACAACGGTTGCTGTTCCCCCGGCGATCACCAGCGCGTCGCTCTCGTCGGAGAGTAGCTGGGTAGCCTCGTCGATGGTCTCCGCCTGGGCGTATTCGAACTTATGCATGGGGTGCGTCGAAGGCCTTTTCACTTGGTTTATTGAGGCCCCGCTCGAGGAAGGTTACCCTAGCGCTGGTGGCGTAGCCAGCCTCGTGAGGCGCTGGCGCCTCCGCCAACATGCTAACCACGCGCTGGCCGCAAAAACTGACCAGGGCGTTAGGGCCGTGATAGCCTCGCGTTACTCTGAATAGTCCCGTACTATCCCGAAAGGCACGCTTAAGTCCATGGAATACGGCCTTTACCTTCGGTCTTTCCTGACCGACCGCACGCGACCCTTGCACGCCCAGATCGACGATTTGATCGAGATATGCCACGTTGCCAGGGATGCGGGCTTCTCGACGGCAACGATGCCCCAGCACTGGGTGTCCTATCCGACCATCTGGCCACAGCCTTTCCAGATGCTGGCCCGGCTGGCTCCGGAGACGGGCGACATGCGCTTGCTGACCGGCATTCTGTTGCTACCGCTGCATAACCCCATTCAGGTCGCTGAGGATGTCGCGACCCTCGACCAGATATCCAAGGGCCGGGTGGTTTTCGGCGTCGGGATTGGCTACCGCGAGTCGGAGCTGGCAGCCGCGGGAGCCACGCGCAAGGACCGTGTGCCTCGGCTCGTGGAGTCCATCGAAGTCATGAAGCGGCTGTGGTCCGGCGAGGAGGTCAATCACGAGGGCGCCTACTGGCAACTGCATGGTGCCAAGATGGGGTTCCTTCCTTTCCAGCAGCCGCATCCGCCCATTTGGATCGCGTGCCAAAGCGATGGCGCCGTGCGCAGAGCGGGCCGCATCGCCGACGCTTGCTACTTGGCTCCGCAGGTCGGTTTCAGCGACCTGCCGGCCCTCGTCTCGGCGTACCGGGACGAGCGAGCGAAGGCAGGGTTGGACGGCGGACGCGTCACGGCATCGCGCGGAGTGGCTTTCGCGGCGGATAGGAAGACGGCTCTCGACCAGGCTCGTGATGCCGCCGAGTCCTCCTACCGCATGTACAGTTCGTGGGACATGCAAGAGGACACGATGGTCCGCATCAACATCAGCTCAGAGTCGAACGTCGAAGACTGGGCGGTGGTCGGCAACGGCCAGGACTGCGTCGAGGGCTTTTCCGCGCTCGGCGAGCAGGGTGTGGACTTTGTCAATGTTAGCTTTTACAACATGCCGAAGACGCTGGTTGAGCGCAAAGAGTACCTTCAGCGCTTCGCCGAGGACGTCATCCAGAGCCGAACCTAGAGGTACTGCATGGAACTCAAAGACAGTTTCACGGTGAGCGCACCTCCCAGCGAGGTTTGGGCTCTATTCTGGGATTTGCCACGAGTCGGTCGCTGCTTACCCGGCTGCGAAGACATCCAGGCCCTGGATGACGGCAGTTACCGGGCTCGACTGGCCCAGCGAGTGGGCCCTTTCAGCGTTTCGATGGATATTGACCTAGCCGTTGAAGAGGCTGTCGAGGCCGAGCGTGTGGTCGTGACTGGCAGCGGCCAAGACCGCATGGGGAATCGCCTGAAACTGAACAGGCTCTCGCTTGAGCTGAACGAGGCACAAGGCGGAACCCAGGTGCACTACTCGATAGACTTTGCGCTCTTCGGCCGCCTGGCTTCGCTTGGCAACTCCGTCGTCAAACGGAAGGCGGAGGAGGCTCGCCGCGAGTTCAGCCGGTGCATCGCCGCCGAGCTGGGGTCGGCGTAAGCCCAGTTATGTTCGTACGGGGCTTGTGCGGATGGACGCACCGTGGCGCGGGCCAGGGCGAACTGCCCTGCCTCAGCCTCTGTCATCCTCATTACCGGCGCGTGCTTCAGGTTGCCTAGCTTGCTTGAACGAGTGGAGATCACCGACCCGACCAACCAAGGAGTGGGCAGGGCGGCCGACTTTCCTCGGCTCGCTGAGGCAGCTGGGCTCGACGGAGTAGGCATGCCTGACCATCAGCACAGCGGCCGTGACGTGTACGCGCGTCTCACCGTCGCCGCCACCCAGACATCTCGCATCTCGCTATTCCCCTGCGTCACCAACGTGCTAACGCGCCATCCCATGGTGCTCGCCTCGATCGCGAACTCGATGGAGGAGTTGGCACCGGGCCGCTTTCGGCTGACCGTCGGTGCCGGGGACCAGTCCGCCGCGCACATAGGCCGGCCGGCCGCCACGGTCGCCGAGTTGCGCGAGGCGGTTGAGATGCTGCGCGCGCTGCTCACGGGCCAGACGGTTGCCATAGGCACCAGCGAGGCCGAGCGGTTGGCGAGCGTCAGCCCGCGGCCTGTCCCGGTCCACGTCAACGCCAGCAGCCCCAAGATGGTCCGCATGGCTGGCGAAGTAGCGGACGGTGTGTTGTTGATGGTCGGCAGGCACCCTGTGGCCATGGCCATAGCCATCGAGGCGCTGCGCGAAGGCGCCGAACGGGCGGGCCGTGCCCTCGACGACCTTGACGTGACCTACGCCCTACCCAC
>CAUYXS010000209.1:0-2531 GCA_963577205.1 Dehalococcoidia bacterium
GGACGGGGCCTCGCGTCCGCCGATGACCGAGCCTCCTGGCCCCCGCTGGCCCATGATGCCCAGCACGATCGCGCCAACCATGAAGAGCGCTGCGCAGACGGCCGTGGCGCGGGAGAGCACGCTGGCCCCACTCCGCGCGCCGAACGCCGCCTGACTGGAGCCTCCGCCGAATGCGCTGGCCATATCACCGCCCTTGCCCTGCTGGAGCAGTACTATCAGCATCAGCACAAGGCAGATCGCCACGTAAATCGTTGTCGCTATGTAGAACACCATCAGTTTATGGCCCTGACCAAAGGTTTCGATTATACAAGGGCCTTGCGGCTTCCGGAAACAATCTCGGCGAAACTCCGCGCTTCCAGGCTGGCGCCCCCGACCAGGGCCCCGTCCACATCCGGCTGACGAATGAGCTCGGCGATGTTGCCGGGCTTCACGCTACCTCCGTAAATCACGTGGCAGTGGCCTGCCGCCTCGGCCCCGAATGCCTGCGTCAGCTGTGACCGGATGTGGCCGTGAGCCTCGGAGGCCTGGCCCGGGGTGGCGTTGCGGCCGGTCCCGATGGCCCACACCGGCTCGTAGGCCACGACGAGCTGCGCGATCTGGACGCCAGTGAGTCCGGCAAGCCCCAGCGCCAACTGACGGTCGAGCACGTCGAACGTTTCGTTCCGCTCGCGCTGGTCGAGCGTTTCTCCCACACAGACGATTGGTGTCAACGAGGCGGCGAACGCCGATCCCAGTTTCCGGTTGACCGAGGCGTCAGATTCGCCGAACAGCGTGCGCCGCTCCGAGTGACCGATGATCACGTACTCGGCGCCCGTCTCGCGCACCATGGCACCGCTCACTTCACCTGTGAAAGCGCCCTCGCTCCCCCAGTGCAGGTCCTGTGCGGCAATGCCGATGTTGCTGTTGCGGGCGGCCTCTGCCGCGGCGTGGACCGCGGTGAACGTGGGTGCCACCACGATCTCCACGTCGTCGACGGCCTCGACCAGGACGCGGAACTCCTTGATGTACCGTACCGCCTCCGCGACGCTCTTGTACATTTTCCAGTTGCCGGCGATGAACGGACTTTTCATGGTGTCAGGCTTCCGGTAGTGCGGCCACGCCGGGCAGCGTGCGTCCGCCCAGGAACTCGAGCGACGCGCCGCCGCCCGTGGAGATGTGGGTGATGCGGTCGGTGATGCCGGCCTTCTTCACGGCGGCGATCGAGTCGCCGCCTCCGATGAGGGTGACGCCTGTCACGTCGGCCACCGCCAGGGCCACTGCCAGGGTTCCCTGTGTGAAGGCGTCGATCTCGAATACGCCCATCGGGCCGTTCCACACAACCGTGCGGACGTCGGCGAGGGCCTCGCCATAGGCAGCGATGGTGCGTGGGCCGATATCGAGGCCCATGCGGTCACCGATGCGCGGGTCCTCGACTGCCAACGTCTCGGTGGGAATTCCGGCCTCAAGTCGATCCGCTACGACATGATCCACCGGAAGCAGGAGCGGGAGGTGTCGGGCCCGTGCCTTGGCCATGATCTCGCGGGCGGCGTTCACTTTGTCGCCTTCCACGAGCGAGCGGCCGACCGGATATCCGAGCGCCTTGAAGAATGTGTAGGCCATGGCGCCCCCGATGACGAGGCGGTCCACGCGAGGGATGAGGTTGTCGATGACCTCAATCTTATCGGAGACCTTGGCCCCGCCGAGCACGGCTGCGAACGGCCGTTCAGGCTCACCCAGCGCCTCACCCAGGTAGCGCAGTTCACGTTCCATCAAGAGTCCAGCCCCGGCCTCGCGCATGAGTGGCACGATGGCGTGCACCGAGGCGTGTGCCCGATGGGCGGCGCCGAACGCGTCGTTCACATACACGTCCGCGAGTGCGGCCAACTGTGCCGCGAAGGCTGGGTCGTCCTGCTCCTCGCCCGCGTGGAATCGGAGATTTTCGAGCAGCACCACGCCTGGCGTGCGGGCGGCCTCGACGGCCAGCGGCCCCACGCAATCAGCGGCAAAGGTCACCGACCTGCCGAGGAGCGCGGCAAGACGATCGGCCACCGGCTTCAAACTCAGGGTGGCGTTGGGCGTACCCATGGGCCGGCCGAGGTGCGAGGCAAGGACCACCGTCGTGGCCTGGTGGGCGAGCGCGTGTTGGATGGTGGGCAATGACGCACGAATGCGCGTGTCGTCGCCGATGACGCTGTCCTTCAGGGGGACATTGAAGTCCACGCGAACGAAGACGCGGCGATGGGAAACGTCCAGCTGCGCGATCGAAGTCTTGGCCACGGTGTCAGACGTTCGGTCGGTCTCTACAGGCCCTTTGCGATGAGTTTCTGCAGCAGGTCCACGCAGCGGTTCGAGTAGCCCCACTCGTTGTCGTACCAGGAGAGCACCTTCACGAAGTCGCCGTCCATGACCTTGGTGTAGGGAGCGTCGACGATCGACGAGTGCGGGTTGCCCTTGAAATCGATCGACACGAGCGGCTCCGTCGATACGGCAAGGACTCCTTTGAGCGGGCCCGCGGCCGCCTCCGCGAAGGCGGCGTTGACCTCTTCGGCTGT
>CAUYXS010000210.1:0-2529 GCA_963577205.1 Dehalococcoidia bacterium
TCCGGCGAACGCGCTTCGTATGTCGCCGACCTCGGCATCCGGCACGTCCGTCAGCAACTCGTAATAGAGCGGCACCACGTCGTCCGGCAGCGACAGGACCTTGCCGAAGGTGTCGTCCGGTGTGTCCTCGAGGGCGATGTAGTTGCCCAGCGACTTGCCCATGCGCCGCACGCCGTCGGTCCCCGGCAGGATGGGCACGAGGAACACGTCCTGTGCGCGTTGGCCTCGCTTCTCCTGGAGGTCACGGCCCACCAGCAGATTGAAGCGCTGGTCAGTGCCACCGAACTCGACGTCGGCCTCAATGGCGACGGAGTCGTAGGCTTGGAGTAACGGGTAGAGCAGTTCGACCACGCCGATAGGGTTGCCCGCCGCGTAGCGGGTACCGAAGTCGTCGCGGTGCAGGAACTGGTTCACAGTGAACTCGGCGGACAACCGCATGATCGTTGCGAGGGTGAACTCGTCGAACCACTCGCTCTGGTATCGGACCTCGGCACGGCCGCGGTCGACCACGGAGAAGAACTGCCGCATGTAGGTCTCGGCGTTCTCGGCGACCTGCTCGGCACTGAGCATCGGCCGCGTCTCAGACCTGCCGGAAGGGTCGCCGATGCGCGCGGTCCAGTCGCCGACGATGACGACGACGGTGTGGCCGAGCTCTTGGAGCTGGCGCAACTTGCGCAGGCCGACCACGTGCCCTAGGTGCAAGTCTGGGGCGCTGGGATCGAAGCCCATCTTGAGGCGCAGCGCCCGCCCGTCGTTCAACCGGTCGATGAACTCCTGGCGAGGGATGATCTCTGCCACGCCTCGGTTCACGATGCGGTCGAGCTCGTCCGGCGATGGCCGTCGCGCCTGCTCTGCCATGGCTAGCCAGTCTCCGACTTCGCGGCTTGGCCTAGCGCCAGCGAGGCGCGGGTCGCCTCGACGTCCAGCGCGATCTGCGCGGCGAGCTCGGCGGCGGACGCAAAGCGCTCCTGCGGCCGGATGAAGCATACGAACTCGATGCGTACGTCCTTGCCGTAGAGATCGCCGTCGAAGTCGAGCACGAAGGCTTCCACGACACGCGGACCGACGTCATGGAACGTTGGCTTGGTGCCGACGCTGGCCGCGGCGGGCAGGCATTGGTCATCGACGAGGACCCACGCGGCGTAGATTCCGTCTGCTGGTAGCGCCTGCGATGCGCCTAGGCCAAGGTTGCAGGTCGGGAAGCCAAGCTCGCCGCCGCCGCGCCCTTCGCCCGCGACCACTGGCGCCGCGAGGCTGAAAGGCCTGCCGAGGATTTCGGCTGCCGCTTCGACGTCGCCGGCCGCGAGGGAGTCACGGATAGCAGTGCTGCGTGCGGGTCCGCGCTCGAGCACAAGCGGTTCAACGACGCGGACCGAGTATCCGAGATGCTGGCCCAGCGCCGTTAGTACCGGCGGTGTGCCAGCGCGACCTTGCCCCAGCGCGAAGTCAGGGCCGAGCACCAGGTGGCGCAGGTCGAGCGTGTCCCGTAGCGTGGTGACGAACTGCTCGGCGCTGAGCTGGGAGAGCTCGGCGGTGAACGCGACGGGCACAACGTGGTCGACGCCGGCGGTGCGGATTAGTTCAATGCGCTCGCCGATGGGTGTGAGCATGACGATGTCGAGCTCCGGCCGCAGCACGGCAAGCGGATGGTTGGAAAAGGTTAGCGCGACGCTGACCAGGCCGCGGGCGGCGGCATCGTCGTGGAGTGCCCTCAGCAGATGGCGGTGCCCCAAGTGGACGCCGTCGAACACACCGAGCGTGAGTGCCGTAGGGCCGGAGACACCGGCGGCGGCCAGCGCGTCACGCAGCGCGATCAAGAGGCCGAGGCCATCAGCGTTGAGAAGCTTTTCGGCGTCAGCGACTGTGGTCCGTCCGACTTGTCGGTGTCCAAGGCAGAGTGTACCTCGACCAGGAGCGAATGCGCCGCTGCTGTGGCTGCGCCCATGGCCATGGGCGCTACGAAATACCTGGCGCCAGTCCCGCGGCTCGGGTCGGTGACGATGTTATTTTCGACGGCGGCCACGTCAATGGGCGTAGAGTCGGCAGACATGACGACGATCACGGCGCTCCTCCTAGTTAGTTGGAGTTCACGAGTTCGCCGCCCTGACGCAGGGCGGCGTGGGCTTCCCTCAGCAACAGTTCCGTCTCGTCCCAGCCGATGCAGGCGTCGGTCACGGAGACCCCGTATGTCAGTTTGGACCGATCCTCGGTCAGGGCCTGCTTGCCAGGGTGCAGGTGGCTCTCGACCATCACGCCCACGACGTTGGCGTTGCCGCCGACGCGTTGCTTGATCACGTCGCGCAGCGCGATGGACTGGCGGGTGTGGTCCTTGTCGGAGTTGGCGTGACTACAGTCCACCATGAGCTGCGGCGGAAGCCCCGCATCGCGCAGGCTTTGCTGAACCTCGGCCATGAAAACAGCGTCGTAGTTCGATCCGCCCGTGCCGCCGCGTAGCACGAGGTGACCGGCGTGATTCCCTGTGGTCTCAACGATACATGTGCGCCCTCCGGCATCGATGCCGAGAAAGCC
>CAUYXS010000211.1:0-2524 GCA_963577205.1 Dehalococcoidia bacterium
CCCAACGGTGGAAGCTCGCTGACGAACGCGAACCCGGATATCTTCCGCGGGTTGCTCAAGGAGTTCGTAGGCGAACTGACCGGCGTGGCGGCGAGCTAGGCCTGGCCGCCGAGATGTCCGAGGCGCAGTTGATCCCGTTCGAGGACGTTGGCGACGAGGTTCCCGTCGGCCGGGTGCTATCGGTTGCCCTGGGCAACCCGAACTGGGAGGACTTGGAGGCCGCGCTTAGCCGCTACGCAGGCGATCCTGCGCTTGCGTTGTTCGCCTATCTACGTGACGGCGAAGCAGTCGGCATCGTCGGCACTGAGTCGGGGCCGACCGTGGGACAGGACGGCGCTGGGGTGGTCCACCACCTTGCGGTGTCGCCGGGCCCCGCCGCCTCGGCGATCGGCGCTGCGATGATTGGCGCGATCGCCTCGCGCTTGGGCGTCCAGGAGCTGGGGGGCATCGCTTTCACCACCGAGCTCGCGCAGTTCGACGCATGCGGCTTCGCCATCGAGGCTCTGGGTGCGGGCGAGGACGGGGTGGAGCGTTTTCGGTGTACATGGTCAGCCGGGTAGCGCCGTCGCTCATGAATTTGGTGTTTTGACAGAGGGTCTGGTCCCCGCTGAAGGCCCAGAGGTCCAGGGCCTTCTGCTCCTGGCCATGTTCGACCCGTCGCCCGGCAACGTGGAGCGCCTCATTGATGAGTACCGCCGACGGAGTGCCCGCTATCTCTATGCGTACCGAGTGGATCAGGCCGTGGTCGGCGTCATTGGACTAGCCGAGCCGGAGATTGGCGACGCCGAGATCATCCATATCGCGGTCGAGGAGCAAGCCCAGCGGCGCGGCATCGGCCGGGCCATGATCGAGGACGTCATCCAGCGCCATGGGCTGTCCCGCCTAGAGGCGGAAACGGACTGGGGCACTGGCTACTTCTACCGTGCATGCGGCTTCCGTGTGTGGAGCATCGGCACGCGCGAGTACGCCGGCGGTGAGGAGGTGGAGCGCCTTCGCTGCGTCTGGACGCACACCGACGACTAAGACACAGGTGGCATCGATCTCGGCGCCTTTGGCTCGATCCACCTCGGCGATGAAATCGGCAGCATCGTTTCGTAGGATGCAGTGCCGGCTAGCGCGGCTCCGCGTTCCCTCGTGCGTCACCCTGAAGAGCATCAGGTGACGGAGGACCTGATGGACGCCGGCGCCTCTGTGGGCCAGGCAGAAACGGTCCGTTCACCCTGAGCTTTCTGGCGCTCATGGTTCGACTGGATACCATGAGCGGACCCGATAAGAGGAGCTCGGGCTCGAGAACGAAGAACACTCCGCCGTGCGCGACTACAGCGGGATATTGCCGTGCTTTTTGGGCGGAAGCGTGTCGCGCTTGTTCTGGAGCATGTCCAGTGCGCGAATAAGCCTGGGGCGCGTCTCGGCGGGGTCGATAACGTCGTCGATGTAGCCACGCTCCGCTGCTTGGTATGGCGTTGCGAAAGTCTCGCGGTATTCGTCGATGAGCTTGGCGCGCTCGGCCTCGCTGTTCTCCGACTCAGCCAGGCGGCGACGGTGGATGACATTGACGGCCGCGTCGGGGCCCATGACCGCGATCTCGGCCGTGGGCCACGCGAAGTTGATGTCGGCGCGGAGATGCTTGGAGCCCATGACGATGTATGCGCCGCCGTAGGCCTTGCGCGTCACCACCGTGAGCTTGGGTACGGTTGCCTCTGCATAGGCGTACAACAGCTTGGCGCCTTGGCGAATGATGCCCCGGTGTTCCTGCTCGGTGCCAGGCATGTAGCCGGGCACGTCAACGAAAGTGACGATGGCTATGTTGAAGGCGTCGCAGAAGCGGACGAAGCGCGCGGCCTTGACCGACGCGTGGATGTCGATGACCCCGGCCAGGTACGCGGGCTGCTGCGCGACGATACCGACACTGCGGCCGCCCAGCCGCCCGAAGCCCACGATGATGTTGGGCGCGAAGTCGCGCTGAACCTCAAGGAACTCGCCGTCATCGAGGACCGTCTGGAGGACCTCCATCATGTCGTAAGGGTGTGACGGGTCGTCTGGTATCACCTCGCGGAGCGACTGCTCGGCCCGGTAGGGGTCGTCATCCGGGTCGCCAAGGGGCGGGTCCTCCATATTGTTCTGAGGCAGATAAGAGAGGAGCGCGCGAATGGTCTCCATGCACTCTTCTTCGGAGTCGAGCACGAAATGGGCAACCCCCGACAGCTGAGCGTGAGTGTCAGCACCGCCCAGTTCTTCGAGGCTGACATCTTCGCCGGTGACAGCCTTCACGACGTCGGGGCCCGTGATGAACATCTGCGAGATGCCGCGGACCATCAGTGTGAAGTCGGTGATGGCGGGCGAGTAGACCGCGCCACCGGCCGACGGGCCGAGCACGGCCGATATCTGAGGGACGACACCGGAGGCGATTGTGTTGCGCATGAAGATGTCGCCGTAGCCCGCGAGGCTGACGACCCCTTCCTGGATGCGCGCGCCTCCTGAGTCGTTCAGGCCGATGATGGGTGCGCCGTTCTGCATGGCCATG
>CAUYXS010000212.1:0-2516 GCA_963577205.1 Dehalococcoidia bacterium
CGTGATGTAGTCACCGGGCATGACGAGCACCCCGCCGCACTGGATCGCCACCTGTACGTCGCACGGCAGCATGTGGGAGGGCATCGTCATGTTCGTCTCTTGGGCTGCGAAGACGCCGATGCCATAGGTGCGCAGCGTTGCCAAGTCGCGCACGCCACCGTCAGTTACTACGCCCGCCGCGCCACGCTGCTTTAGGCGCCAGAGCTTGATGTCACCGGCCGCCGACGGGCTCGCGGACCGCATGGCGTCCATGACTAGCACGTCGCCGGGCCCGCAGATCTCCATCGCCCGGTACTCGGCGCTTTCCGTCCCGCCGATGACCTGCTCGCGCAGGTCAGGGCGGCTGGGCACAAAGCGCATCGTGATGGCACGCCCGGCCAGCTTCTGCCCCGGCAGCAAAGAAGTGACTCCGCGCATCTGTGCGTTGGTGTACCCGAGGCCATCAAGCACGTCTAGGCAGGCGGCAGACGGTAGCTTGCGAAGGGCTTCGATAATGCCTGCGTCATCAATCATGGGTGCCTCCTCAGCAGGCGCACACCCCGCTTGGTCGCTGGGGCCTGGCTACGCCCGCCTTGCCGAGCGGTCGGCTATGGCGCCGCCTACTCTTCGGCTGGCTGCCAGCCCCAGGCGTGGGGCCCCCAGTCCAGCGAGATCATTTCGCCTGCCCGAACCGTGTGAACCGGAACCAGGGCCTTCTCGCCAGAGAAGCCGTTGCTCTGTGAGTCTTCGAAGCGCCATTTGCCGCTTAGCTCCTGGAGTATCGAAAGATCAGCCTCCCGCCCGACGGCGATGGATCCTAGGCTGTCCTCCCGGTGCAGCGCCTTCGCTGGGTTGGTGGTTACCATGGTCACGACCTGCTCGAGCGTGTAGCCGACGGCCATGAACTTGGACATCGTCTCGGTGAGGCCATGAATGGGGCCCTTGCGGCCGTTGAGCGTGAGATCGGTGCTGATGGTGGTGGGATGGAAATTCTGGTTAGCGATGCGCTTGGCTACGTCGAAGTTGAAGTTGCTGCGGCCGTGTGCCGGATCGAAGATCACGCCATTGGCTTGGGCTTCCCTGAGCTCGGGCAGAACCTTGCCGTTGGCGTCCAGGACCCCGCCGGGGATTGCCGTGCAGATGTGCGTGAGGATGTCGCCCTCCTCCAGTGTCTTGAGCAGCACCCGGGTGAGGTCTTGGGCTTTGTCGCTCTCGCCGATGAGGTCGCCGATGTGGACCATCAGCGGGAGCTTGGCTTCGCGGGCCGTCTCCTTGGCGAGCCGAATGAGGTCAGCGCCCATAGATAGTAGCGCTGGGCCGACCAAGCGGAGCTTGATCCCTTGGATGAGGTCGCGGTAGTCGTCGGCCACCTTGATGGTCGCGTCCTGGTCCACGTCCTCAACGGTGTATATCTCCGGCTTTCGGAGGGCCTGGCCTGGGATGCCGAACTTGCCGATGTTGATCATGCAGAGCAGGCGCGTCTTGATCTCAGGCTTGCCCGCCACGTGGTGAGGGTAAACGCCGAAATTCCACGCGCCGGTGGTGCCCGCATCGAGGATCGTGGTGACCCCTGAGCGGACGCCGCCCAAGTCCGGAGGGGCTGCAATCTCGTTGATCCCTGGGGTAGCCGCACCTTGAATGAAGTGGACGTGCATGTCGATGAGGCCAGGGGCGACTAGCTCCCCCTTGAGTTGCATGACTCGCCCGGCGGCCGGGTCGTCTATGGATGGTTCGATAGCCGCGATGACCCCGCCTTTTATCCCGACGTCGCGGGCGGCATCGAGCCCCTGCCCAGGGTCAAAGACTCGTCCACCCTTGATGACGAGGTCGTACACCACGTGCCTCCACGCGCGCGGTACGCGCGCACGCTCTCTAAGCTAAATGCTGGGCGCTTTCATGCTCGTGCGCGGGGCAGTTTTACGCCATCGGGAAGGCCGGGTCAAGCAGATCATAAGCGGGCCGAAGCCGTCGCTTGGCAGAGCAGGGGCGTGTATAATGCCGCGCAATTGCTCCGTAACGGGGCAACGCGCGTCGAATGGCAAACAGCCTCGGCGGCAAGTGGCCCGAGAGCGACGAAGGAGGCTGAGATGGGTGAAATCCTAGGCATCGGAGTGACTCACTACCCCCCCATGATGACCGGAAAGCCAGAGAGCTACGCTGGTATCCTCAAGGGGATTCTGAAGAGCCCAAACGTGGCCGAAGACATGAAGGACCCAAAGAACTGGCCGGCGGGGATGCAGGACGAATGGGAGCACGAGATTGAGCGCGCCCACGAGCACACCGAACAGCACCGACAGGCTTTCAAGAAAGTTCGGGCTGCCATCGACGAATTCAAGCCCGACGCTGTCTTCGTCTTTGGAGACGACCAGTACGAGAACTTCAAAGAGACCATCATCCCTCCGTTCAATATCTTCTGCGCACCGGAGTTTCCCTCGAAGCCTTTCCGGTCCGAGCAGAACCTCTGGGGTGTAGACCCGGACGAAATACAGAACTACAAGGGCGCTAGTGACCTGGCGAAGGAAGTGGCTAATGAGCTC